>JAQGII010000351.1 GCA_028291305.1 Caulobacteraceae bacterium | reverse complement strand
CCCGCTCCAGGTCGCGGGCCCACTTGAGGTTCGCCTCCTCGTCGAAGCGCGCCTTGATCTCGACGACGGCGGTGACGTTCTTGCCCATGTCCGCGGCCTCGATCAGGGCGGCCACGATGGGGCTGTCCTTCGAGGTCCGGTAGAGGGTCTGCTTGATCGCGACCACGTTGGCGTCGCGCGCCGCCTGGCGCAGGAACTGCACCACCACGTCGAAGCTTTCGAAGGGGTGGTGGACCAGGATGTCCTTCTCGCGGATGGCCGAGAAGCAGTCGCCGCCGTGGTCGCGGATCCGCTCGGGGAAGCGCGGTTCGAAGGGCTTGAACTTCAGTTCGGCCCGGTCGGCGGGGATCAGCTGCGACAGCTGGCCGAGGCCCAGCATGCCGTCGATCAGGATCACGTCCTGCGGTTCGGCCTTGAGGCTCTCCAGGATGAAGTCGCGCAGGTCGGGGGCCATGCCGGCCTCGATCTTGACCCGGACCACCGAGCCCAGGCGCCGCTGCTTGAGCATCAGTTCGAACTCGCGCACCAGGTCTTCGGCCTCTTCCTCCATTTCCACGTCGCTGTCGCGGATCAGGCGGAACACGCCCTGGGCCTCGACGTCGCAACCGGGGAACAGGTGGTCGAGGAACAACGACAGCAGGCCTTCCAGCGTCAGGAAGCGCCGTTTCGTCGAGCGGGCGGCGCCGCGGGCCTGCTGCTGCGGCAGCTCCCAGAAGCGGGCGATCTGGGCCGGCACCGGCACCAGGGCGTAGAGCTGCTTGCCGTCGCTGAGCCGCTTCAGCTTCAGCGCCATCGAGAAGCCGAGGTTGGGGATGAAGGGGAAGGGGTGCGCCGGGTCGATAGCCAGGGGCGTCAGGATCGGGAACAGCTGGCTCAGGAACACCTCCTCCAGCCAGCGGCGCTCGGTCTTGGTCACCTCCGCGGGCGACGCCAGCCTCAGGCCCTCGGCGGTCAGTTCCGCCTTCAGCCTGCGCCACAGCTTCTGCTGGTGCGCCACCAGCTTGGCCGCTTCGGCGTTGACCTTCTCGAGCTGCTGCTCGGGGGTCAGTCCGTCCTGGCTGGGCTTGCGCACGCCCTCGCGCACCTGGCCCTTCAGGCCGGCGACGCGGACCATGTAGAACTCGTCGAGGTTGGTGCTCGAGATCGACAGGAAGCGCACCCGCTCCAGCAGCGGGTGGCGCGGATTCTCGCCTTCCTCCAGCACGCGTTCGTTGAACGCCAGCCAGGAGGCTTCGCGGTTGAAGAACCGCCCGGGCTCGGCCATCAGCGCCGGTTCGAGCGCCGTGTGCGGGACAGCCGCCGCCGCGGCCTCGGCGATACGGGCCACGGTGTCAGTCAGATCGTCGGCAGGCGGGGTCATGGTGAAGGTTGTCGCCCAGGTTTATGACGCCTTCAAGTCGGCGGAGGCCATCGTTACTCGAACAGGTTCAGCGTTGGTGGTTCTTCTTCCAGAATTTGCCGGGCGAGGGCGCGCGAAACCGCGCGACCTTCGGCATCGGCCGCCTCGTCCAGCCGTTTGACCATTTCCAGGGCCTTGGGCGCGGACCGCTCAATACGGCGCAGCAGGTAGGGGAATACGTCCTCGGTCGGCCTGATATTACGCTCGCGGAAGAATTTGCGCAGCACGCTCTCGAGGATGATGTCGTCCGGCTCCAGGATCTGGGCCACCGGCAGGGCGTTCAGCCGCGAGCGCAGGTCGGGCAGGGCGGCGGACCAGCCGGAGGGCGGCGAGCGGCCGGTCACGAGCAGGCCGCCGCCGGGCTGGCCGGCCATGTTGATCAGATGGAAGAGGATCTCGTCATGCCGCGCGCGGTCGCGGTCGGCGTCTTCGTAGAGCACCGGCCGGCCCTGCAGCGGCCCCAGCTCCACCCGGCCCTTGGCAGGGACCACCGCCGCGCCGATGGCGCGCGCCCAGCTCAGCGCCAGATGGCTCTTGCCCGACCCCTCCGGCCCGATCAGCGCCAGGCAGCCGCCATGCCACGCCGGCCAGGAGTCCAGCGCCTTCAACGCCTCGGCGTTGGACGGGGAAGCCACGAAATCCTCGCGGCGGAAGCTTTCCAGCCGGTCAAGCTTCAGTCGGAACTGTCGACTCAAATGCAGCGTCCACGGATCGGGTGTGTGGGGCAATTTAGCAAACCCGGCGGCGAGCGTCGATTGACCGCCTCGGCGCCGTCATCCTGCACCCCGCCGCATAAAGGAGCGGTTAACCCTGTCGCCCGGCCATCGCCGGAGTGCTGACAGAGGTTCAACGGCTCTCGCCACCCGGGCTGGCATGGGGTTAGCTGGGGCCGCAGAGGGAAGGGTCGGCATGGGCAAGGGGCGGGTCGAGGCGTTCAGCGATGGCGTCGTCGCCATCATCATCACCATCATGGTGCTGGAGCTGAAGGTGCCCCACGGCATGGATCTGGCCGATCTCCGGCCGGTGCTGCCCGTGTTCCTCGGCTATGTGCTGAGCTTCATCTACATCGGCATCTACTGGAACAACCACCACCACCTGTTGCAGGGCGCCAAGACGGTGAACGGCGCCATCCTGTGGGCCAACCTGCACCTGCTGTTCTGGCTGTCGACCGTGCCCTTCGCCACCTCCTGGATGGGGGAGAACCCGCTGGCGACCGCGCCGGTGGCGCTCTATGGCGCGGTGCTGTTCATGTGCGCCATCGCCTACTCCGTCCTGATGCTGCTGCTGGTCCGGCACGAAGGGCCGGACTCCGCCCTGGCCCGGGCCATGGGCAGCGACCTCAAGGGCAGGATCTCCCTGGCGGCCTACGCCCTGGGCATCGGCGCGGCCTTCATCCAGCCGATCGTGTCGCTGGCCCTCTATGTGACGGTGGCGGCGATGTGGTTCATCCCCGACCGGCGGGTCGAACGGCAGCTCGGCATGTCCTAGAACACGGCGGACGCGCCTTGACCTTGCGACTTGGCGGCCTGATCGCACCCGTGCGGCGACCCTTGTCACAATTTGCGCCTTGGAGTGTGTTTGCTGCCAACCGATCGCGGCCGGTCCGCCGCCCATCGCCTCCCGTTCGAGAGAGTCCCGCAAACGTGAATCCACTGCAGTCCCCCAGCCGCCGTCAGCTGCTGCTGACCGCCGCCGCCGCCGGCGCCTTGCCGATGTTCGGCGCCCATCCCTCCGCCGCCCAGGCGACCGGAAAAACCGCTGCGATGAACGCCCTCTACGGCGTCTTCGCCCAGGAGAACTTCAAGGCCGCCCCCGAGTTCGCCACCAACCTCGGCGTCGACGTCGGACCGCTGGCCGACCTCAAGCACAGGGTCTCGGACGTCTCGCTGAAGGGTGCGGCGGACGCCAA
>JAQGII010000337.1 GCA_028291305.1 Caulobacteraceae bacterium | reverse complement strand
CCGCCGGGCGGCGCTTTTCGATGAGATCACGGCGCTGGGCCTTCAGGCTTTTCTGACGGGCACCGATGAGGCGCTGTTCCTGGACCTGAAGGGACGGGCTCTGGGCGTGGGCGTAGATGGCGGCGCCCTAACCCTCTCAGAGTGACCGTTTCGGACTGAGGACGAATGGCTGAAGATCAAGATACCCCGCAGACGGACGAGCCCGAAGAAACCGGCCCCGAACTGACGTTCGATGAGGCCGCGTCCCAGGCCCAGGCCGACTACGGCGCGGATTCCATCAAGGTGCTCAAGGGCCTGGACGCGGTGCGCAAGCGCCCGGGTATGTATAACGGCGACACCGACGACGTCTCGGGCCTGCACCACATGGTCTATGAGGTGGTGGACAATGCCATCGACGAGGCCCTGGCCGGCCACGCCACCCTGGTGGAGGTGATCCTCAATCCCGACGGCTCGGCCACCGTGACCGACGACGGGCGCGGCATTCCCACCGACATCCACGAAGGCGAAGGCGTGTCGGCGGCCGAGGTCATCTTGACCCAGCTGCACGCCGGCGGTAAGTTCGACCAGAACTCCTACAAGGTCTCCGGCGGCCTGCACGTCGTCGGCGTCTCGGTGTTCAATGCGCTCAGCGACTGGCTGAAGCTGACCATCTACCGCGGCGGGCTGAAGCACGAGATGGCCTTCGCCCGGGGCGACGCCACCGTGCCCCTGTCGGTCACCGGCAAGGCGCCCCTGCGCGAGAACGGCGAGTTCCTGTCGGGCACCCAGGTCAGCTTCCTGCCGTCCCAGACCACCTTCTCCAACGTGGTGGAATTCGACCGCAAGACGCTGGAGCACCGCCTACGCGAGCTGGCCTTCCTCAATTCCGGCGTGACCATCCGCTTCCGCGACCTGCGCGACGCCGAGCCCTATGAAGAGGTGATGTCCTACCAGGGCGGGGTCGAGGCCTTCGTGCGCCACCTGGACAAGGCCAAGACGGCCCTGATCAAGGCCCCGATCGTGGTGCGCGGCCGCCGCGACAAGGTCGAGATCGACATGGCGATGTGGTGGAACGACAGCTACCACGAGAACATGCTGTGCTTCACCAACAACATCCCGCAACGGGATGGGGGCACCCACCTGGCCGCCTTCCGCGGGGCCCTGACCCGCGTGATGTCCAACTATGTGGATTCATCGGGTGTCGGTAAGCGCGAGAAGGTCGGCGTGTCGGGCGAGGACGCCCGCGAAGGCCTGACCTGCGTGCTGTCGGTCAAGGTCCCCGACCCCAAGTTCTCCAGCCAGACCAAGGACAAGCTGGTCTCCTCCGAAGTGCGCCCGGCCGTCGAGGGCCTGGTGGGCGAGGGGCTGGCCCAGTGGTTCGAGGAGCACCCGGCCGAGGCCCGCGCCGTGGTGCAGAAGATCGTCGAGGCCGCGGCCGCCCGCGAGGCGGCGCGCAAGGCGCGCGAACTGACCCGGCGCAAGTCGGCGCTGGATATCTCGTCCCTGCCCGGCAAGCTGGCCGACTGCCAGGAACGCGATCCCGCCAAGTCCGAGATCTTCATCGTCGAAGGCGATTCCGCCGGCGGCTCGGCCAAGCAGGCGCGCAACCGCGAGAACCAGGCGGTGCTGCCCCTGCGCGGCAAGATCCTCAACGTGGAGCGGGCGCGCTTCGACAAGATGCTGTCGTCCGAACAGGTCGGCACCCTGATCACCGCGCTCGGCGCCGGCATCGGCCGCGACGACTTCGACATCGCCAAGCTGCGCTACCACAAGATCATCATCATGACCGACGCCGACGTCGACGGCGCCCACATCCGCACCCTGCTGCTGACCTTCTTCTACCGGCAGATGCCGGAGGTGATCGACAAGGGCTACCTCTATATCGCCCAGCCGCCGCTCTATAAGGCGGCCAAGGGCAAGTCCTCGCGCTACCTGAAGGACGACAGCGAGATGGACGCCTTCCTGATCGACGAGGGCGTCGACGGGGCCATGCTCGAGCTGGCCTCGGGTGAGCGCCTGATGGGTCAGGACCTGCGCGCCCAGGTGATGACCAGCCGCACCGCCCAGGCGCATATCCAGCGCCTGACCGCCCGCGCGCCGGCCTTCGCCGTGGAGCAGGCCTCGATCGCCGGCCTGTTCGGCGACAAGCCCGACACCGCCGCCGCCGCCGCCCGCCTCGACCTGTATGCCGAGGAAGGCGACGGCCGCTGGTCGGCCGAACCCGCCGTCAGCGACGCCCAGGGCTCGGGGGGCTACGTCTTCTCCCGCGTCAAGCGCGGCGTGACCGAGCGGATCGTGCTGGACGACGTGCTGCTGCACGCCGTGGACGCCCGCCGCCTGGCGGACCGGGCGGCGCTGCTGTCGGAAACCTTCTCCAAGCCGGCCGTCTTCCGCCGCAAGGACAAGAGCGTGACCGTGCGCGGCCCGCTCGATCTGGTCGCCGCCGTGCTCGACGTCGGCCGCAAGGGCCTGTCGATCCAGCGCTACAAGGGCCTGGGCGAGATGAACCCCGAGCAGCTGTGGGAAACCACCCTGGACAAGGAAGCGCGCACCCTGCTGCAGGTGCGCGTCAACCACGCCGACGACGCCGACGACATGTTCTCCCGCCTGATGGGCGACCTGGTCGAACCTCGCCGCGAATTCATCCAGGAAAACGCCCTGGACGCCGAGGTGGACGTCTAACTTCAGCCGCCATCCCCCGACGGGCGAACCGGGGGATGACGACGCTTATCGAAAGCCGGCGCGTCAACCTGGGGTGGATCGGCCGCTGGTTGAATTTCGTAGCGGTTTGTTAAGGCCCGCCTCGCCAGTGTGGGCCGGTCGAAGGACCGACGCGGGGGGCCAGCATCCGTCCGCCCGCGATGCCCGGATCCCCGCGCAAGGTCACAGACGCAGGGGGCTTCATGACCATCTTCGCGGGACGCCGCGCGAACGCGGCCGCAAGCCAGCGCCTGCGCGACCTGGAGGCGGAGTCCGCCGCCCTGGACCACGCCCAGGCCGTCGCCGAGTTCGGCATGGACGGCGCCGTCCTGCGGGCCAACGCCAACTTCCTCACGGTCCTGGGCTATTCGGCCGCCGAGGTGGTGGGGCGCAACCACAGCATGTTCGTCGATCCCGGCGAGGCCGGCAGCGACGCCAGCCGGGCGCTGTGGCGCGACCTGGCCGCCGGCAAGGCCGTGGCCGACAAATTCCACCGCCTGGGCAAGGGCGGCCGCGCCTGCTGGCTGCGCGGCTCCTACAACCCGGTGCTGGACGAACGCGGCAAGCCCTGCAAGGTGATCCACTTCGCCCTGGACGTCACCGTGCACGACGTCGAGCGCCAGCGGGTCGAGGCCGAGCGCGAGCGGCTGGCCCGCGAGCAGGCTCTGCTGATCGAGGACCTGGCGCAGAGCCTGCGCCGCCTGTCGGACGGCGACCTGACCACCCTGATCACCGCCGACTTCCAGGGCGAGTACCGCCAGATCAAGGAGGACTTCAACCGCGCCGTCCCGTCCCTGCGCGACGCCATGGGCGGAATCGCCGAAGCCACGGCCGGGCTGCGCAGCGGGTCGGCCGAGATCGCGCGGGCGGCCGACGACCTGTCGCGGCGCACCGAGCAACAGGCCGCCAGCCTGGAGCAGACGGCGGCGGCGCTGGAGCAGATCACGGCCACCATCCGGCGCAGCGCCGAGGGGGCCAAGGAGGCCTCGGGCGCCGCCTCCACCGCCCGCACCGAAGCCGAGGAATCCGGCGAGATCGTGCGGCAGGCGGTCTCGGCCATGGGCGAGATCGACGACAGCTCCAAGCAGATCGCCCAGATCATCGGCGTGATCGACGAGATCGCCTTCCAGACCAACCTGCTGGCGCTCAACGCCGGGGTCGAGGCCGCCCGCGCGGGCGACGCCGGCCGCGGGTTCGCCGTGGTGGCGCAGGAAGTGCGGGCGCTGGCCCAGCGCTCGGCGCAAGCCGCCAAGGAGATCAAGAACCTGATTTCCAGCAGCGCCGACCATGTCGGCCGCGGGGTCCGCCTGGTGGGCGAGACCGGCCAGGCCCTGTCCAAGATCGCGCACAAGGTGGTCGACATCGACCGGTTGATCAACGAGATCGCCCGCTCCTCGCAGGAGCAGGCCACCGGCCTCAACCAGGTCAACACCGCGGTCAGCCAGATGGACCAGGTCACCCAGCAGAACGCGGCCATGGTCGAGGAGACCAACGCCGCCGCCTCGGACCTGCGCCGCGGGGCCGACGAGCTGGGCGCGATGGTGTCGCGCTTCAATCTCGACCCGGCCGCCGGCGAGTCCGGTCGGCCCGAAGCCGTGCGTCCCGGCCGCCGCGCCGCGCCGGCGCCCAACCCCGTGGCCGCGGCCCAGGAGCGCGTGCGGGCCTACGCCAGCGGCGGCGGAGCGCAAGCCCGCGACTGGAAGGAATTCTAGAGGCGTGGCGGCCTAGTAGTTGCCGATGTTGATGATGTTGCCGTCGGGGTCCTTGAACCAGGCCACCCGCGATCCGGCGGCCACGTGCACATCGCCGTCCATCCTGATCCCCGGCAGGTCGTAGCGCTCGAAGGTCACGCCCTTGGCCTTCAGTTCGCGCATCACCGCGTCGAACTGGCCGCCCAGCGACCAGGTCACCGCCGTCGCCTGGTTGGTCCCGGCGAACTGGGATTCATAGACCACCAGGGTCGAGGCGCCGGAGCGGTAGCCCTGCACCCCGCGCATCGCGTCCCCGCCCACCGGCGTCAGCCCCAGCACCTGCTCGTAGAAGGTGCGCGCCCGCGCCAGGTCCTTCACCGGGACGGTGGCCTGGGCATCCATATCGGCAAGCATCGCGCTCTGTCCTTTTCCGTTGCTCCCAAAGGAACGTGCAACGGCGCCTGGGGCAGACATCACAGGTGCGAGATCAGTTCTCCCGCACCACCTTCAGCACCATCAGACCGTAGTGGTCCAGCTTGGCCTGGCCGACGCCGCCGATGCCGGCCAGGTCGTTGAGGGTCGCGGGGCAGAAGGCGGCGATCTCGCCCAGGGTGCGGTCGTGGAAGATGACGTAGGGCGGCACCCCCTGCTCGGCGGCGATGTTGCGGCGCCAGGCGCGCAGGGCGTCGAACAGGATGTGGTGCTCGGGCGCCAGGGCCTCCTGCTCGGCGCCGCGGCGGCGCTGCCGCTGGCGGCCGGCGGGCGCGCCCTGCCCCTCCACCGGCTTGCGGATCGAGACGACCCGCTCGCCGCGATAGACGGCGCGCACGGCGTCGGCGTCGCCCAGGCCGATCAGGGGCCGGCCGTCGTTGGGGTCCTCGCGCAGCAGCCCCTCGAACAGCAGTTGGTCGATCAGGTCGCGCCAGGCGGCGGGGCTCAGCTCCTGGCCGATACCCCAGGTCGATAAAGCCGCCTCGGTCGACGAGACGTCCTTGGTCTTGCCCAGCAGGTGGTCGGCCAGCCGCCCGCGCCCGACGCGCCCGCCCAGCCGCTGGGCCGCAGCCAGGGCCTTCTGCGCGGCCACGCTCGCGTCCACCGACTCGGGGGGGGCCAAACAGAGGTCGCACTGGCCGCAGGCCTGCACCCCCTCCTCGCCGAAATAGCGGCGCACCGCCGCGGCGCGGCAGGCCATGCCGTCAAGCAGGCCGTAGAGCTGGCGCACCTTGCGGGTCTGGCCCATGCGCACGGTGTCCGACACCTCGCGCCCGTCGATACGGCGCATGGCCCAGGCCATGTCGGAGGCGCCGTAGAGGGTGATGCCCTCGGCCGGCTCGCCGTCCCGTCCAGCCCGCCCGATCTCTTGCCAGTAAGCCTCGATCGAGGCCGGCGGATCGGCGTGGATCACATAGCGCACGTCCGGCTTGTCCACCCCCATGCCGAAGGCGATGGTCGCCACCATCACCGCCTCCTCGGCATTGAGGAAGTGCATCAGCCGCTCGTTGCGCACCTTGCGGTCCAGGCCGGCGTGATAGGCGACGGCGGGCACCCCCTCGGCCTTCAGCGCCTCGGCGATCCGGTCGGTGCCGTCGCGCGAGCCGGAATAGATGACGCCGGAGCGGTTCGGCCGGGCCTTGACCAGCTCGATCACCCGCTTGTCCGAGCGGCCCTGCTTGCGCTCGGCCGACAGGCGCAGCTCCGGCCGGGCGAAGGAGGCGACGAATTCGCGCGCCTGCTCCAGCTGCAGCTCGCCGCGGATGTCCTCGCGGGTGCGGGCGTCGGCGGTCGCGGTCACCGCCACCCGCGGCACGCCGGGGAACAGCTCGGCCAGCCGGCCCAGCATGCGGTATTCGGGGCGGAAGTCGTGGCCCCACTGGCTGACGCAGTGGGCCTCGTCGATGGCGATCAGGGCGATCTTCTGGCGGGTCAGGCGATCCAGGGTGTTGGGCTGCATCAACCCTTCGGGCGACAGATAGAGCAGGTCCAGCTCCCCCGCCTCGATCCGCCGCCAGACGGCGCTGCGTTCGTCCAGGGTGGTGTCGGAATCCAGCCGCGCGGCGGCGACCCCCGACTGCACCAATCCCTCCACCTGGTCGGCCATCAGGGCGATCAGCGGCGACACCACCAGGCCGACGCCGGGACGCATCATGGCCGGAATCTGGAAACAGACGCTCTTGCCGCCGCCGGTCGGCAGCACCGCCAGGGCGTGGCGCCCGGCCAGCACCTCCTCGATTACCCCGGCCTGCAGCCCGCGGAAGGAAGCGTGGCCGAAGGTGCGGCGCAGGATGGCCGTGGCGGCGTCCAGGGGGGATTCGAGCGGAGGGGAATCAGCGAGCATCGCCCGCCAGATATGCGCCAGCCGCAGGCCGGGCGCGAGGGTTTAGACGGCCTCGTGCTGCGACGCGCGGGGACGCGGCAGGAGGCGCGCGGACAGGGCGGCCTGGGCCTCGCCGGACGCCGCCGCGACCAGGGCGGCCTCCAGGGCGCGGTAGGCGGCCAGCACCTCGCGGCCGCAACCGGTCAGGCGCGCGCCCCGGCCCTGGCCGCCGCCGGCGACCGCCTCCACCAGGGGCGCGGTCCAGCAGCGGTTCATGGCGTCGACCAGCAGCCAGGTCCGCCGGTAGCTCATGCCCAGCCTGCGCCCGGCGCCGGAGATCGAGCCTTCCTGGGCGATCGCCTCCAGCAGGTCGGCCTTGCCCGGCCCCATGGCCAGCTCCTCGCCGCACAGGACCTGGGCTTTCAGCTTCAAGGGGCCGACCTGGGGCATGGGCGTGCTCGCGTCCGGCGACGCCGGATCGCCGCCGCCGCAGTTTCGCACGCGGGAAAAGGCCGTCCTAGTACCTCGCGCGCACCCCGAAGGAGACGCTGCGGCCGGACTGCGGGAAGCCGTCGACCAACTGATAGTTCTGGTCGGTCAGGTTGCGGCCGCCGGCGTTGACGCTGATCGCGTCGGTCACCCTGTACTCCGCCGTCAGGTTGGCCAGCACATAGGCCCCGGTCCGGTAGTAGAGGGTCCCGGCGGTGCGCGGCGCTGGCGCAGAGGCCGCAGACAGAGGCCAAGGAGGTCTGCGCGGCCGCGGCCCCGCCGCCCGCCGCCCGCCGCCTTGCCAAGCGGAGCCGTACGACCCTAGGGTATGGACGTCCGGGGGGATGGTCATGACGCTTCGTGAGCTTGGTCTGGCGTGCGTCGCGGCCTGGGGCCTCTGTGCGACCGCTGTCCTGCCGGCAAACGCCGCCTGCCAGTTGCAGCAACTGGCGGAGCTCCAGGTGACCATGGTGGGTTCCCAGCCCACGGTCACGGCCGGCGTCAACGGCCACGACACCCGGTTCCTGATCGACAGCGGCGCCTTCTACAGCGTGATCGGCCCGGTCTCCGCGCAGCGGCTCGGGCTGAAACCCTCCGCGCTCAACGGCCAGATGAAGGGGATCGGCGGGACGACGGACCTGAAGATGGCGACGGTCAAGCAATTTAGCCTGACCAAGCTCCCGCTCAAGGACATCCAGTTCCTGGTGGCGCCGGGAGTGGACGGCGATATCGCCGGTGTCATCGGCGAGAATATCCTCGGCGTGGGCGACGTGGAATACGACCTGGCCAACGGCGTGGTCCGCCTGTTCAAGCCGCAGGACTGCGCCAACGCCAATCTCGGCTACTGGGCCGATGGGACCGCGGCCGAACTGATCCTGGAACACACCGCCCGTCCCGATCAGGGGCGGGACATAAACCGGCACGTCCAGGCGCGCGCGGAAGTGAACGGCCAGAAGGTCACCGTCACCTTCGATACGGGCGCCGGCCGATCGATGCTGAACCTCGCGGCGGCGGCCCGGGCCGGGGTCACGCCGCAGACCCCCGGGACGGTCGATGCCGGCCTGTCGTCCGGCTTCGGACCTCGCGCCGTCAACACCTGGCTGGCGCCGTTCAGCACCTTCGTCCTCGGGTCGGAGCGGATCCGCAACACCACCCTGCGGATCGGGGCCCTTGGCATCGACAACACCGACATGCTGCTGGGGGCCGACTTCTTCCTGTCTCATCGGGTCTATGTCGCCAACAGCCAGGGCCGTATCTATCTGACCTATAACGGCGGCCCGGTGTTCCGGTACGACAGCGCCAACGTCGCAGCCCTGGCGCCGGCGCAGACCCCGCTGCCTTCCGCGCCCGCCCCGCAGGCGGACGCCGATCCGCCGCCCGCCGACATCAATGCCCCGACCGACGCCGCGGGATTCCTGCGGCGCGGGTCCGCCTTCGTCGCCCGGCGCGACTACGGCCGCGCGATCGAAGACTTCACGCGCGCGATCGCCTTGGACCCGGCCAATGCCGAGGGCTATATGCGCCGCGGCGCCGCGCGCCTGGCCCATCGCCAGCCGGCGCTGGGCATCGCCGATCTGGACGAGGCCCTGAAGCTCAAGCCAGACGACAAGGACGCCCTGTTGGCCCGGGGCTCTTTTTTCCTGGCCGCCAAGGATCTCCCCCGTGCGCGCGCCGATCTGGACGCCGCGGCCCGGCTGGATGCGCCTGCGGGGCAGGTCAGGCTGGAGATCGCGGCGTTTTTCGAGCACGCGGGCCTCTGGCAGGACGCCATCCGCAACTATGACGGCTGGATCGCGGCCAATCCCAAGGCCCCCCTCCTTCCCGGCGCGCTGAACAGCCGCTGCTGGGCCCGGGCGGTGCTGAAGACGGACCTGGACAAGGCCCTCGGCGATTGCAACGCGGCTCTCAAGCTCGCCCCGCGCACCGCCGCCTTCCTCGACAGCCGCGCCCTGGTCCGAGTGGACCGGGAAGAGTGGGACCTGGCCATCGCCGACTACGACGCCGCGCTCAAGCTCAAGCCCCAGGTCGCGATCACCCTCTACGCGAGGGGCCTCGCCAAGGAAGGCAAGGGGCGCAAGGCCGACGGCGACGCCGATATCGCGGCCGCCCTGGCCCTCGACGCCAAGGTCGCGGACGAGGCCAGGCGCTTCGGCTTCGCGGCGCACGGTCCTGCGGCCTCCGGAACGCCCTAGGGACTCGCCTGTACGCCCAAGGACTGACACCCTCGGCCCAACCATAAGGGCTTGGGAGGGCCACAGGATGAAGTCGCTCGTCGTCGCAGCCGCCGTGCTGCTCGCCCCCGGCGTGGCCGCCGCCCAGGCGCCGCCGGAAATCCCCTTCGAGGGGTCCGACTTCCTGCAGCCGCCGGCGGACATGCACCTGGGCGAGGTGGCCGGGGTCGCGGTCGACAACCGGACCGGACACGTGTTCGTCTTCCAGCGCGGCAACACCCATGGTCCGGCCTACGGCGCGGCGGCGGCCCAGCTGCTGGAATTCGGCAAGGACGGCAAACTGGTGCGCGAGATCGGCCAGAACCTCTACGCCTGGTCGTTCGCCCACGCCGTGCGCGTCGATCCCCAGGGCAACATCTGGGCCGCCGACAAGGGCTCGGACATGGTCGTCAAGTTCGCCCCCTCCGGCAAGGTGGCCATGGTGTTCGGCCGCAAGCCCGAGGCCAGCGACGAGAACGCCCATCCGCTGGAGCACCCCAAGCCCCCGCTGCCCGCCGTCGACGGCTATTTCCGCCAGGTCACCGACATGGCCTGGGACTCCAAGGGCAACACCTACATCAGCGACGGCTACATCAATTCGCGGGTGGCCAAGGTCGGCCCGGACGGGCGCTGGCTGAAGTCGTGGGGCGCGTTCGGCAAGGCGCCGGGTCAGTTCGACACCCTGCACTCCATCGCCGTGGACGCCGCCGACCGCGTCTATGTCGCCGACCGGGGGAACCGCCGCATCCAGGTGTTCGACACCGAGGGCAAGCTGCTCAAGGTCATCACCATCGACGTGCCTGTCCCGCCCGACGCCCAGCCTGCCATCGGCGCCAAACCCAATCCGGAGGCCGGCGGCGCGGCCACCATGTATCCCGGCGCGCCCTGGGCTCTGTGCATCACGCCCAAGACGCCGGGCAGGGAGCAGGTGCTGTACGCCTCCGACGCCTTCCCCGGCCGCATCTACAAGCTCAGCCTCGACGGCAAGGTGCTCGGCTTTCTCGGCGGGGCCGGCAAGCCGCTGGGCCGGTTCGGCTGGATCCACGAGATCGCCTGCCCGAGCGAGAACGAGCTCTATGTCGGCGAGCTGCTCAACTGGCGGTTGCAAAAGCTGACCCTGCACCCGCGATAGGGGCCGGCAGGCCGGCGCGTTCGCTCGACAATCCGCCCGATGCGCCTAGGCTGCGCCCGCAAGGAAACCCTGGAGACGCCGAAGATGAAGTCCCTTTCCCTGGCCGCCGGCCTGACGCTGGCCCTGGCCGGCGCGGCCCTGGCCCAAGCCCCCGCTCCGAACGGCATCGTCCGCGTCGCCGGCGTGGTCACGGCGGCGAGCGCCGACAGCGTCACCGTCAAGGGCGACGACGGCAAGACCACCGTACTGCCGCTGACCAAGACCTGGACTGCGGTCAAGACACGCCCGGTCGACAT
>JAQGII010000311.1 GCA_028291305.1 Caulobacteraceae bacterium | reverse complement strand
CGACCTGGGCGTCGGCGAAGTCGACGATTTCCATGTCGAGGTCGGTGGCCGAGAAGGACACGCCCCCGCGCTCGGCGGACAGCAGCACATTGGACAGGATCGGAATTGTGTTGCGCCGCTCGACGACGCTCTGAACGTGACCCAGCGCCTTGATCAGCGCGGCGCGCTCGATAGTGAACTTCATGTCGTTGTCCGGTCCTGCGCCGCCGCCCAAATGCACAAGCCCCCGCGGCGCGCCTGCGGAAGGGGTTCGAAGATTAGCCCAATTTGGCGGGGCGAAAAGGGGGTCAAGAGAGGTTGGCGGCCGATCGGGGCCAATAAAGGAAAAGGCGCCGGCCGCCGGTCACGGCCGCCAGCGCCCAGCACAGCACCGAGTTTCCCCTCCCGGCAGTGGCGATATCCGCCCGGTCCAACCTCAGCCGCGCAGCTTGCGGGTGAGGGTCTCCAGATCGCGGGTCAGCTGCGGGTCGGCGGCCTTGAGCTCCTCGATCCGGCGCACGGCGTGCAGCACGGTGGTGTGGTCGCGTCCGCCAAACCGGCGGCCGATGTCCGGCAGGGACCGGGTGGTCAGCTGCTTGGCCAGCCACATGGCGGCCTGGCGAGGGCGGGCGATGGCGCGGTTGCGGCGCTCGGAGATCAGGTCGGCCTGCTTCATGCCGAAATGCTCGGCCGTGGCCTTCTGGATGTCGTCGACCGTCACCCGCTTTTCCCCGCCGCGCAGGTGCGGACGCAGGATGGCCTGGGCCTCGTCCAGGTTGAGCGTGCAGACGCCCTCGGACAGGCGGGCCACCAGGGTGTTGAGGGCGCCTTCCAGCTCGCGCACGCTGTCGGTGAAGCGGTCGGCCAGGAATTCCAGCACCTCCGGCCGGGCTTCGGGCGGGCGGCGGAAATCGTGCTGGCGGGCGAGCAGCTGCAGCTTGCGCTCAAGGATGCCCAGGCGAAGCGTGCGGTCGGCCGGCTCGATGCCGCAGACCAGCCCCGCCGACAGGTGCGAGCGCAGCCGCGCATCGACCTCGGTCAGGGCCGAGGGCGGCCGGTCGGCGGTCATCACCACGCGGCGGCCTTCGGCGGTCAGGGCCATCAGGGTGTGGAACAGCTCCTCCTGGCTCGACTGCTTGCCGCCGATGAAGTGGACGTCGTCGATCAGCAGCAGGTCGGCGGTGCGCAGCTCGTCCTTGAAGGCGGCGGTGGACTTGTCCATCAGCGAGCGCACGAAGGTCGACAGGAACCGTTCGGCGGTCAGGTAGACCACCTTCTTTTCCGGCGCGGCGCGCGTGGCCTCGGCGGCCACGGCGTTGAGCAGATGGGTTTTGCCGAAACCGTAGGGGCCGTGGAACAGCACCGGGTTGAAGTGGCCGTCGGCCCAGGAGGCCACGCGGCGGGCCACGGCGAAGGCGAACTCGTTGGACGGGCCCGTGACGAAGCTGTCCAGGGTGAAGCGGTCCTGCAGCCCCGTGGGCCGTGCGGCGCGGGCGGATGCGTCGCCGGTCGGGGCGGCGGGCGCCGCGGCCGGCTTGGCCGAGGCCTGCGGCTGGCCCGGCGCGGGGGCCGCGGTCTCGGCGTCGAGCTCGAAGCGCGACTTCAATTCCAGCGCCCGTCCCTGCGGATCGTGCAGGGCCCACAGCTCGGCAATCCGCCGCCAGGCGTTCCTGCGGATCCAGTCCCGGGCGATGCCGGTCTGGGTCACCAGAACCAGGTTGCCCGCCGCGCCCTCGCGCACCGCGGCCTGGGCCACCCACGAGCCGAACGCGCCCTCGCCGAGTTCGTTTTTCAGCGCCGCGCAGGCCATAGTCCACACCGCTTCGGGGGGAAGCGCCATCGTCGTCCCCGCAAGACCAGCCGCCGTCATTTTTGCCCGACCTCAAACCCCAGAAATTATCGACCTCGCCCCCGCGGTTCGGTCGAAATCCTCAATAGACGCAATTTCTTATGCGCCGACTCCATCACCGGAATCGTCGCCGCCTTTTTGTTCATCCGTCATAAGATGGAAGGGCGTTTACTCCCCAAAGAGTAGTCACCGGCCGGGGACCGTCAACGGGGATTCTTACCGCGCCCGGCAGATATTCCTGTTGACTCCGGGATACCCCCGGCAGGCCTCGGAAATCCGTACTTCGGCGTCTGTTCACGGAGGAGAGAGGCCAAAAATGCGGCGTTGGCCGACGGCTTCGGAACCCTCCCGAACCCCTCCGAATCCCTTCATAAATTTCAAAGGATTGTCGCGCGGGGCGCGACAAATTCGCCTGTCAGGCGAAGTTGAGCCATCATGCGCGCGACGTCCCCGCGACAATTTGCGGGCGCCCGCAGCCTTCGCGGCGGGCGCCGCCGACTATCCGGCGGCGGACAGCAAAAGGGCTGACCGGAGAGTCTCTCCGATCAGCCCGATATCATCTTCAAACGGCCGCTATGGCTGCGGCCAGATCGTCGTTCAGGCGAGGCTGGCGCGCTTCAGCTGAGCGTGCAGGCGCGACACCTTGCGCGAGCCGGTGTTCTTGTGGACGACGCCCTTGCCGGCGGCGCGCATCAGTTCCGACTGGGCCTCGATGAAGGCCGATTTGGCGGCGGACAGATCGCCGCCGGTCAGGGCTTCCTCGAACTTGCGGATGAAGGTGCGCACGCGCGAGCGGCGGGCCTTGTTCACTTCGGTACGGCGAGCGATCTTGCGGATCGCCTTCTTGGCGCCGGGCGTATTAGCCATGGGTCTTAGGACCTTGATGCGAGCGAAGGCGCCGGCGAAAAGTCCCGTGGGACCCGTCGGCGCGAGATTTCAGGAGGCGCGGATATACTGAACCCCTGGGGTCCCGTCAACGAAGCTCTGTCGAAAACCCGCGCCGAACGACGATCCGCCGAGCCCCGGCGGACCGTCCGGTCGTCCGCTCCGGGGCGTCAGCGAGCGGCGGGCTTGGCGTAGACTTCCACCTGGGCCACGTCGAACCAGCCGCCCGGGCCGTGGCCCGAACCCGGCATCAGGTCGGCGAAACCGATCTCGTCCACCTTGCTCAGGTCGATCTTGTCCACCGGATTGCCCTTGGTCACCACATTGGCGATGTCCAGCTTGGTCCAGCGCAGGTCCGAGGTGTTGAATTCGCTGAAGATCCAGTCGCGCGTGGACGAGCCTTCGGGGCGGTCGCCGATATACCAGTCGCCGCTGGCCAGCTTCACGATCGGATAGACCTTGTGGAAGCCCGACATCTTGGTGTTGACGCGGACGCGGGCCAGGCCGGTGAGGTCGGCCATGGCCTTCTTGTTGCGGAAGGCGAAGGCGCAGGAGCTCTTGCACTCGCCGGAGAACAGGTGGGACGGATTGTTCTCGTCGCCGTCCTTGCCGGTCATCCGCAGCGACGCGCCGACGCCGTAGACCTTCAGCTCCAGGTCGGGGTTGTGCGCCCCGGCGGTCGCCGACAGCGCCACTTCCTCGCCGGTCGGGTTGGTCCATTCCTCCTTGTAGAGCAGGCCGGGACGCTTGGGCGGCGGAGGCCCGGCGGGCCGCGCCGCGGGCG
>JAQGII010000300.1 GCA_028291305.1 Caulobacteraceae bacterium | reverse complement strand
CGACCTGGTCGTCTTCTCCGGCCACAACGCCGCCTGGACCCATCCGGTGCTGTTCCGGCGCATGGAGGCGGCCAAGGCCCGGGGCCAGCGCCATGTGGTGATCGACCCGCGCCGCACCGATACGGCCGAGGGCTGCGACCTGTTCCTGCCCCTCGCGCCCCAGACCGACGTGCGCCTGTGGAACGGCCTGCTGGCCGACTTGGACCGACGCGGCGCGGTCGACCGGGCCTTCGTCGCCGCCCATGTCTCGGGCTTCGAGCTGGTCCGCGTGGCCCTGGCGGAGACCGACCAGTCCATCGCCGCCGTGGCCGCCGACTGTGGCGTGCAGGCGGGCGATCTTGAGACCTTCTACCGCTGGTTCGCGCAGACGCAGCGCACGGTCAGCCTGTTCTCGATGGGCGCGAACCAGTCGGTCCAGGGGGTGGCCAAGGGCGCGGCGATCATCAACGCCCACCTGGCCACCGGCCGCATCGGCAAGCCCGGCGCCTGCCCCTTCTCGATCACCGGCCAGCCCAACGCCATGGGTGGGCGCGAGACCGGCGGCATGGCCAACACCCTTGCCGCGCACATGGACTTCGATCCGGTCGAGCGGGCCCGCGTCGGTCGCTTCTGGGGCTCCGAGCGGATCGCGCCCGGGCCGGGCCTCAAGGCGGTCGAGATGTTCGAGGCGGTGCGCGCCGGACGGATCAAGGCCGTGTGGATCATGGCCACCAACCCGGCGGTCAGCCTGCCCGACGCCGGCCGGGTGCGCGAGGCGCTGGCCGCCTGCCCCTTGGTGGTGGTGTCCGACTGCATGGCCGAGACCGACACCTTGGCCTTCGCCCATGTGAAGCTGCCCGCCCTGGCCTGGGGCGAGAAGGACGGCACGGTGACTAACTCCGAGCGCCGCATCTCGCGCCAGCGGCCGCTGATGACGGCGCCGGGCCAGGCGCGCGCGGACTGGCGCATTGTCGCCGACGTGGCCACGGCCATGGGGCACGGCGACGCCTTCGGCTGGCGCACGCCGTGGGGGGTATTCCGCGAATACGCCCGCCTGACCGTCTATGAGAACCGCGACCGGACCCTGAACCTCGGCCCCCTGGCCACCCTTACCCCCGATCAATACGAGGCCCTGGAGCCGGTGCAATGGCCGGTGACCGCCGCGGGCGGCGCGGCGCGGCTGTTCACCGACGGCGTCTTTCCCACGCCGGACGGACGGGCGCGGATGGTCCCGCTGACGGCGCGCGGCGCGGCCGAGCCCGCCGGCGGCGGTTTTCCCTTCTCGCTCAACACCGGCCGGGTGCGCGACCACTGGCACACCATGACCCGCACCGGGCTGGCGGCCGACCTCTGCCGCCACGCGCCCGAGCCCTATGTCGAGATGCACCCCGTGGACGCCGAGCACCGGGGCATCGCCGAAGGGGCCCTGGCCCGGGTGCGCACGCCGCACGGCGAGGCGGTGGCGGTCGCCCGCCTGACCGACCGCCAGCGGCGCGGCGGCCTGTTCATGCCCATGCACTGGACCGACGCCTTTGCACCGTCGGGCCGGGCCAACGCGCTGATCGGCGGCCATGTCGATCCGGTGTCGGGCCAGCCGGAGTTCAAGCACGTCCCCGCGGGCATCACCGCCTATCGCGAAACCTGGCGCGGTTTCCTGCTGTCGCGCGAGGCGCGCCGCGCCCCGGCGGGACTGGATCTGGTCTGGCGGCGCACGCCGCAGGACGCGGGCCATCTGCACGAGTTCGCCGGGCGCGGGGACAAGCGAGAACGCGATGCCGTGCTGCGGGCATTCGCGGATGACGCTTCGGAGATCCTGAGCATGGAGGACGCCGCGACCGGATCGGTGCGCCGGGCCGTGCTGCGGGACGGCCGGCTGGAGCAGGCGCTGTTCCTGACGGTCGGCGGCCGGCTGCCGCCGCGCGATTGGCTGACCGGACTGCTGGCCGAAGGGGCGCTGTCGCCACAGGACCGCATGATGCTGCTGGCGGGTCGCCCGGCCGGGCCGCGCGCGGACGCCGGCGCCATCGTCTGCGCCTGCCTCAAGGTGGGGGCCAGGACCATCGCCGCCGCCGTCGAAACCGGCGCGCGGGACCTCGACGCCGTGGGCGCGGCCACCGGCGCCGGAACAAACTGCGGCTCCTGCCGCCCTGAGATCGCCCGGCTGATCGCCCGGCATGCCAAGCGGAAGGTGTGCGATGTCGCGTGAACTTGGGCGGCCTGGGGCCGGACGGGTGATGCTCGTAGGTGCGGGCCCCGGCGCTCCGGACCTGTTGACGGTGCGCGCCCTGCGCGCCATCGAAGGGGCGCAGGCCCTGCTCTACGACGCCCTGGTCGGCGAGGAGATCCTGGCCCTGGCGCCGCGACCTTGCCTGCGCATCCGCACCGGCAAGCTTTCGGGCGGCGTCAGCATGAAGCAGGACGAGATCAACGTCCTCATGCTGAAGCTGGCCATGCGCGGCCTCACCGTCGTGCGGCTGAAGGGCGGCGATCCATCGGTGTTCGGCCGCTGCGGCGAGGAGCGGGACTACCTGGAGGCGCGCGGCGTCGCGGTGGCGGTCGTGCCCGGCGTCACCGCCGCCAGCGCGGCGGCGGCCCAGTTCGGCTTTCCGCTGACGCATCGCGGCGAGGCCCGTCGGGTGACCTTCGCCACCGCTCGGACCCATGATGGCTCGCTAGTCGAGGGCGGCTGGGACGCGGGCGCGGACCCCGAAACGACCCTGGTGCTGTACATGGCGCGGGACGCGGCCGGCCAGGCCGCGGACCGGCTGATGGCCTGCGGCCGCTCCCCCTCCACGCCCGCGATCGCCGTGGAGAACGCTGGGCGCAAGGACGCCCGGCTGGTGCAGGCGGACCTTTCCACCCTGGGCGCGGTGGTCGAAACCGCGGCGCTGCGCGGCCCGGTCCTGCTGGTCATCGGAGAGGTGGCGGCAAAGGCGGCAAACCGGGGGGCCTCGCCGCCTTCGGCTGAAGGTCCGCTTCCCGAGTATCGGCCAAGGTCCGGGTATGGCGGATTTCGTTGAAAAAGGCCGGTTGA
>JAQGII010000296.1 GCA_028291305.1 Caulobacteraceae bacterium | reverse complement strand
ATCGGTGAAGAAGGTGCGCCAGTAGTCGACCGCCATGTCCCAGGCCGCGCCCTTGGGCGCCGCGGGCCGGCCCTGGATATAAGCCAGGGTCTTGTCGTCGGCGGCGATCAGGCCGGCCTTGGCCCCCGCCTCGATCGACAGGTTGCACAGGGTCATCCGCCCTTCCATCGACAGGGCCTCGATGGCCGGGCCGGCGTATTCGATCACCGAGCCGGTGCCGCCGCCGGTGCCGATCTCGCCGATCAGGGCCAGGGCGAAGTCCTTGGCGCCGACGCCCGGGATGGGCTCGCCGACGAAGGTCACCCGCATGTTCTTGGCCTTGCGCTGGCGCAGGGTCTGGGTGGCCAGGACGTGCTCGACCTCCGAGGTGCCGATGCCGTGCGCCAGGGCTCCGAAGGCGCCGTGGGTCGAGGTATGGCTGTCGCCGCAGACGATGGTCATACCCGGCTGAGTGCGGCCCTGCTCGGGTCCGACCACATGGACGATGCCGTTGCGCACGTCGCCCATCGGGAAGAACTGGATGTTGTTCTCTTTGACGTTGCGCGCCAGCGTCTGCAGCTGCAGGCGCGCCTCGACATCGGCCACCGCGTCGACGCCGAGCGCCTGGCCTTCGGTGGGGATGTTGTGGTCGGCCACCGCCAGCGTCAGGTCGGGACGGCGCACCGGGCGATGCGCGGCGCGCAGGCCGGCGAACGCCTGCGGCGTGGTCACCTCGTGGATCAGGTGCAGGTCGATATAGAGGACGGTCTCCCCGTTGGCCTCGTCGGCCACCACGTGAGCGTCCCAGATCTTGTCGTACAGCGTCTTTCCCGGCATGGGCCGCATGTAGTGCCGCGGGGGTGGGTTCGTAAAGTCCCTGAGCCAACGTCCTCCCCCGTTCGCGGGGGAGGGGGACCACGAAGTGGTGGAGGGGGCGCGCCGCGCTCGCCACGGTTCAGCTTCTGCAAACGCACCGCCGCCGGCGGCGCCCGGTCAACGCCCCCCGGTCAACGCCCCCTCAGTCAGCTTCGCTGCCAGCTCCCCCGTTCCGCTGCCGCTCCACAGGGGAGCACGTAATTTACGCCACCAGCCCTTCGGTCTCCGGCCGTCCGGTCAGCAGGTTCAGGTTCTGCACCGCCGCCCCGGCGGCGCCCTTGCCCAGGTTGTCGAGCGCCGCGATCAGGCGGGCCTGGCCGCGGGTCTCGTTGCCGAACACATAGAGGCGCAGCTTGTCGGAGCCCTTGAGGATCTCGGCGTCGAGCGCGGCGTGGCCGTCCTCCAGGCTGGCCACATCCACCAGCGGCTCGTCGACATAGGTCTCGGCCAGCACCGCATGGACCTCCTTGACCGACGGATGGCCGGTCAGGGCCCACAGGTGCAGGGGGACCTCCACCAGCATGCCCCGGTAGAAGCGGGCGACCGAGGGCGCGAAGATCGGCGGATGGGTCAGGCGGGCGTGCACCTGCATCTCGCCGACATGCTTGTGCTGCAGCGACAGGCCGTAGGTGCGCACCGTCTGGAGGGTATGGCCGGGCGCGGCGGCGTCCTGGAACTCGGTGATCATGCTGCGCCCGCCGCCCGAATAGCCGGACACGGCGTTGACGCTGACCGGGAAATTCTCGGGGATCAGGCCGGCGCGGGTCAGCGGCCGCATCAGGGCCAGGAAGCCGGTCGGATAGCAGCCGGGGTTGGACACCCGCCTGGACTCGACGATGGCCTGGCGCTGGCCCGGATCGAGTTCGGGGAAGCCGTAGGCCCAGCCGGCCGCCGTGCGATGGGCGGTGGAGGCGTCGATCACCTTCACCTCGGGATTCCGAATCAGCGACACCGCCTCGCGGGCCGCGTCGTCGGGCAGGCACAGGATGACCACGTCCGCGCCGTTGAGCGCCTCGGCGCGGGCCTTGGGGTCCTTGCGCCGGTCGCCGTCCAGCGTCAGCAGCTCCAGCCCCGGGCGGGCGGCCAGGCGCTCGCGGATTTCCAGGCCGGTGGTGCCGGCGCCGCCGTCGATGAAGACCGTGGTGGTCATTGCTGTTCGCTCCGCAAGGCTGGCCAGGCGCCAAAAGCGACCGACTGAGGGGGCCAGCGCAACCCCAAAAACGAGAAAAGGCCCCGGCGTTTCCGCCGAGGCCCTTCGCAACATGTCTGCGGGAGCTTAGCCCTCGGAGGTGTCGCTCGGCGTCGCGGCTTCGGGGCGAGCGGTCTGGCGCTCGGCGATCCGGGCCGACTTGCCGCGGCGATCGCGCAGGTAATAGAGCTTGGCGCGGCGCACGGCCCCGCGGCGCTTCACTTCGATGGATTCGATCATCGGCGACATCAGCGGGAAGATCCGCTCGACGCCTTCGCCGAAGGAGATCTTGCGCACGGTGAAGCTTTCGTGCACGCCGCCGCCGGCGCGGGCGATGCACACGCCCTCGTAGGCCTGGACGCGCTCGCGCTCGCCTTCCTTGATGCGGACGTTGACCCGCACGGTGTCGCCCGGCTGGAAGGGCGGAATCTTCTTGCCGGCGGTGATGCGCGCCGCTTCGGCCTTTTCCAGTTCCTCGATCACGTTCATGTCGCTCTAGTCCTTCTGTCTGCTGGGCTTGACTGTGCCCTTTGGCTGTTGATTGGCGAGACGCGCCGCCCACAAGTCCGGCCGCCGCTCCCGCGTGATAGCGTCCCTTTGCTCCCGCCGCCACCGGGCCACCTCGCCATGGTGGCCGGAGAGCAGGACCTCGGGAATGTCGCGACCTTCGAAGGTCCGCGGACGGGTGAACTGGGGATGCTCCAGCAGACCGTCCTCGAAACTCTCCTCTTCGAGACTGGCGCTCTCGCCTAGCACCCCCGGCAACAGACGCACACAGGCCTCGATGAGCACCAGAGCCGCCGCCTCGCCGCCGGCGAGAACCGCGTCCCCCACCGCGATTTCCTCGAACCCGCGGGTGTCGATCACCCGCTGGTCCACCCCCTCGAACCGGCCGCACAGCACGACGAGGCCGGGCGCCGTGGAAAGCTCCCAGGCGCGCGCCTGGGTCAGGGGCCGACCCCGGGCGCTCATATACAAAAGCGGCCGGCCGGTCGTCTCGAGGCTGTCCAGCGCCGAGGCGATCACGTCCGCCCGCATAACCTGCCCCGGACCGCCCCCGGCGGGGGTGTCGTCCAGGAAGCCGCGCTTATGGTGGGAAAAGGCGCGGATGTCCACCGTCTGGAGGGACCACAGGGCGGCCTCGCGCCAGGCCGTGCCGATCAGCGACACGCCCAGCGGCCCGGGAAAGGCCTCTGGAAACATGGTCAGGACGGTGACGGCGAAGGTCATGGCGGTTCGCTGCATAGCCTTTGGCGGCCGAGGTCAACTGGCGATTGTGTGGCCGGCGCTGTAGGAGAGCCCACTCCTTCAGCGAAGGTCCCTTCCCGTTGCGACTACCCCAGGCCCGGCTCGATCAGGTGCTCGACCGCTTCCGCGAAGTCGAGGCGCGCATGGGCGCGGCCAACGAGGTGGGCGAGATCGTCCGCCTGGGCAAGGAGCATGCCGAGCTGAAGCCAGTGGCCGAGGCCGCCGAAAGGCTGGCGAGCACGCGGGCCGAGCGCGCCGACCTTGAGGTCATGGCCTCGGCGTCGGATCCGGAGATGGCCGGGCTGGCCCGGGAAGAACTCGATGCTCTGAGCGGGCGCATCGATGAGATCGAGCACGACCTGGCTGTGCTGCTGGCGCCGCGTGACGCCGACGAGAACGCCTCGGCG
>JAQGII010000277.1 GCA_028291305.1 Caulobacteraceae bacterium | reverse complement strand
CTGCGGCCGGCGTGCTGACCGCGCGCCAGGCCCGCGTGCGCGCCGCTCGCCGAGCCCTGGCGGCCCAGGGCTATGGCGAGGCCGTCACCTGGTCGTTCACCGCGCGCCGGACCGCCGAGCTGTTCGGCGGCGGCGAGGAGGCCCTGGTGCTGTCCAATCCGATCGCCTCGGAGCTGGACTGCATGCGCCCGTCGATCCTGCCCAACCTGATCGAGGCGGCCGCCCGCAACGCCCGGCGCGGCTTTGCCGACGCGGCCCTGTTCGAGATCGGCCCGGTGTTCGCCGGCGACCGGCCGGGCGACCAGCGCACCGCCGTCGCCGCCACCCTCGCTCCTCACGCCCCCCGCCGCTGGAACAAGGCGGCGGCCGAGGACGTCTTCACCATCAAGGGCGAGCTGATGGCCCTGCTGGAGGAGCTCGGCGCGCCCACCGGATCGCTGCAACTGGCGCAGGGGTCCGCCGCGTCCTGGTGGCATCCTGGCCAGTCGGCGCAGCTGCGCCTGGGCAAGGCCGTCCTGGCCGAGTTCGGCGCCGTCCACCCCGGCGTGCTCAAGGCGCTGGATGTCGAAGGGCCGCTCTACGCCTTCGAGCTGTGGCTGGAGGCCGTGCCCGAACCCAAGCGCAAGGCGACCAAGAGCCGCCCGGCCTGGCGCGGCTCGTCTCTGATGCCCCTGTCGCGCGACTTCGCCTTCCTGGCGCCGGAGAGCATGGCGGCGGGCGACCTGGTGCGTGCGGTGCAGGGGGCCGACAAGGCGCTGATCGCCACCGTGCGCCTGTTCGACGTCTACCAGGGCGCGGGCGTGCCGGAGGGGTTCAAGTCGCTGGCGGTGGAGGTGCTGATCCAGCCCGCCGACAAAACCCTGACCGACGTCGAGATCGAAGCCCTGTCGGCGCGGATCGTCGCCGCGGCGGAAAAGGCGGGGGCGAAGCTGAGATCCTAAGGCTCCCCCGCGCGCGAGGGAGCATTGAAATCAGAATGGCAGGATGTGCCGTTTGCGGCTGTAGGCCAGGTAGCCGAGGTTGGCGCCCAGGCGCAGGCCGACGCCGGCGCGGATGGGGGCCAGGGTGATGTCGTCGCTGCGCTGGTAGTTCACGCCCATGCCGCCCACTAGGTAGGCCGTCCCCTCGACGCCGGGGAACCGCTGGAAGATCTCGTCCGGACGATTGATGCCGTAGCACAGGGTGAACACCCGCGAGGCGTTGCCGCCCAGGTCCCAGCCGATCGACGGCCCCTGCCAATAGACCGTCTCCGTGGGCCGGTTCTTCATATACAGCAGGCCCTTGCCGTAGCGCAGGCCGATGGTGATGGCGGCCGAGCCCTCCTCGCCGGCGATGTAGCCGGTGGGGTTGCCGTTATCCTTGAACACCTTGGTGATCACCGCGCCGGCCGCCTCGGCGGTGACGCCGAAGAAGTCCGACACCTTGTTGACCAGCTCATCGCGCGTATAGCCCTCCGCGCGGGTCTGGGCGGGATAGTTGGGTTCCTGCCTGGGCGGCGGCGGGGCGCCCTGGGCCAGGGCCTTGCTGGCGACCAGACTGAGGCCCGAGGCCAGAAGCACGCGGCGGTCCATGGCGAATCTCCTTCAAGAAGCCGGGCAGCTTCCATTCCCCCTGTGGCCTGTTTTGGGCGCGTCGCTTTAATGTGCGGTTAACCGCGTTTCGGAGGCCGCGTCAGGCGGCCTGCATGGCCTCGAGACCGCGCACCAGCTCACGGCACGAGGCTGGCCCTGCGGCAAACAAGGCGCGCGGCGCGGCGCGGCTGGCGGACTCCAGGCGGCCGTAGTCCTCAGGCGTCAGGGCGTCCAGCACCCGCTCCAACTGGCGCGCCGGGTCCTCCAGCGGCACGCCCAACCCGTGACGGCGCAGCCATCGGCCGATCTCCACGGTGCTCAGCGCGATGAGCACGCTGCCGTAGTAGCCGCCTTCGTAGAGCCGGTTGGGCAGCAGCCAGGAGGAGTTCAACCCTTCGTCGAAGTAGTCCACCGCCCAGGTGAAATGGGTGTCGCGGTAGAGCTCGGGCACCTCCGCCGCCTCGAACGGGCCGCCGTAGCGCACGCCGCGCACCCCCTCCAGCTCCGCGGCGAGGTCGGGGAACACCGTCGCCGTCGGCCGCCCGCGGATCACCACCTCCACCAGGTCCGGCCGCCGTCCGACCAGGTCGGTGAGCAGCTCCAGGCTCTTGCGGCAGCGGATGACGCCCGGCCACAGGATGCGCCAGGGCCGTCCAGGCGAGCGGGGCCCGCCCGGTTCTGACGCGACGCCCGGGTCGACCAGCACCTTGTTCTCCACCAGCACCGTCTCCGGCGCGCCCGGCCGCCCCACCCCCTGCCGGCGCTCGAAATAGGCGCTGAGGAAGGCCGGCGAGGATACCATCAGCAGGCAGGCCTCCTGCAGCAACCGGCGCTCCACCGCCCGCATGGCCGCGCCGGCGGCGCCGTCGGCCAGCATCAGGCGGTGGATGTCCAGGCATTCGTAGACCAGCTGAGGCCGCGGGCGGAGCCGCCGGCGGACGGCGGCGGCCACCGCCAGCATCTCCAGGTTGCGGGCGATGATCACGTCCACGCCGCGCACCCGCTCGGCCAGGCGGCCGGCCCTGAGCGCCCAGCTCCCGGCCGCCAGCGCCCGCTGCAGCAGGCGGCTGTCGTAGGTGCGGCCGAGGTTGAAGGCCGGCGCCCCGGCCAGCGCCTCGACCGGCGCGCTGGAACGGCGGAAGCCCAGCAGGCTGACCTCGGCCCCGCCCAGCCGCAGCATCCGCACCCGCCGCTCCACGGCGGGATCGCTCAGATCATGAGCGAAATAAGCGATTCGGATGGCGTGCGGACCGGCGGCCAACGGCTCCCAGACGGAGTGAACTGGAGACGGCCCGGACAGGCCCTCGTCGATCCGCATCGATACGCCTTTGGCTCCCCAGCCGGAAAGCCAACGTAGAAGACCACCCGCCTGTTCCCGCCGCAGGCGTCCATCGCCGCCACACCCCCTCGCACTCGTGCGCGGATGTGCTAGACGCACGCGTATGACCACCCCTCTCGACCGCATCCGCAATTTCTCGATCGTGGCCCACATCGACCACGGCAAATCGACCCTTTCCGACCGCCTGATCCAGGAAACCGGCGGCCTGACCTCGCGCGAGATGAAGGAGCAGGTGCTCGACTCGATGGACATCGAGCGCGAGCGCGGCATCACCATCAAGGCCCAGAACGTCCGGGTGCCGTGGAAGGGCCACACCATCCACCTCATCGACACGCCCGGGCACGTGGACTTCGGGTACGAGGTGAGT
>JAQGII010000270.1 GCA_028291305.1 Caulobacteraceae bacterium | reverse complement strand
GGGCCCGCCGCCGGCGTGCTGCAGGGCCCAGCCGACCACCGAGCCGTCCGTCTTGAACGGGAACGCCTTCTGATAGCCGAGCAGGTCGGCGAACCAGCCGGCGGCGGCCTCCGGGTCACTGACGGGGATGCGGATATGATGGGCGCCCGATAAGGGCTTGCTGTGGCTGGTCATCCGCCGTCGTCCGAGGCTTTCCCGATGTGGCGCGGCCAGCCTATATAATTTAAATTAAAATGTAAAATATAATTGAGGCGGCCATGGGCTGGGGCCTGACTCCGGCAGCGGTCCGAGCGGCGCGGGAAAATGCCGTTTGATTTATTTTACAAACCATTTTAAATGATCTGGCGATCGGCCGCGCCCAAAAATGGCGGCGGCGCTTTCGACACCCTGTCGGAGGCGGCGAGGAGCCCATCCTGTTCTGGAGGAAGAGATCATGCGCATCACCCGCGTCGAATGCATTCCGATTACGACGCCGTTGATCAAGCCGCTGGTGATCGCCACCACCAACATCACCAAGATCGATCAGATTCTTCTGAAGATCTACACGGACGACGGGATCGTCGGGATCGCGGACTCTGGCGACACGTCCGCCTTCTACCATGGCGAGACCCAGTATTCGATCGCGGGGATCATCGCGACGACCATCGCGCCGCGCATCCTGATCGGCGAGGATCCGACCAGGATCGAGAAGATCGTCGCCATGATGGACCTGCTGGTGCGCGACAATCACCATGCCAAGTCGATGGTCGACGCGGCCCTGCACGACATCAAGGGCAAGGCCCTCGGCGTGCCGGTCTACCAGCTCCTCGGCGGCAAGAGCGTCGACGCCGTGGACCTCGGCTTCGTGCTGATGGCGGGTCCGGCGGACCAGGTGGTTTCCGAGGCGCAGAAGGCCCTCAGCCACGGCTTCAAGCTCATCAAGCTGAAGATGAGCCCCGACTACGAGATGGGCCTGCGCGGCGCCCGGGCGCTGCGCGAGGCGCTCGGCGACGGCGCCCGCCTGATGATGGATGTGAACGGCATGTGGAGCTACGACTTCGCTCTCATGGCCCTGCGTCGCATGGAAAAGGAAGGCGTCAACCTCGAACTGATCGAGCAGCCCTTGCCCTACTGGGACATCGAAGGGATGGCGCGCCTGCGCCAGAAGGTCGACACGCCGATCTTCGCCGACGAGTCGGCCAAGGAGCTGCAGCATCTGAAGGAGATCATCGACCGCCAGGCGGCCGACGGCCTGTTCCTCAAGGTGCAGAAGGCGGGCGGCCTGATCAAGTCGCAGCGTTGGCTGGCCATGGCCCGCATGTCCGGCATGCCCGTGATGTGCGGCTGCATGCCTGGCTCGGGCCTGGAGGCCAGCCCCGCCGCCCATCTGCTGGTGGCCGATCAGTGGGCTTCCCAGTTCGTGCAGGAGAACTGTGGTCCCCTGACCATCCACGACGTCTTCGAGATCGACGGGCCGGTCCAGGACGAGCTGGCGCTGAACACGCCGCTGTACAAGAACGGCCAGCTCTTCGCGCCCGAAGGACCGGGCCTCGGCATCGAGCTGAACGAAGACTTCATCGCCAGCCACCTTAGCCCCGGCTTCTCCGCCCTCTCGGTGGCGGCCTAGCCGGCGCGCGTCCCAAAGCCCGCCAGGCGGGCGCGCGCATTCGCGTGCGGGTTCGCCGAGCCTGGTGTCTTCTCCCTGAGCCATACAAACCGAAAGGCGTCCCATGTCCGACCATCCTCCCGTCACCGCGGAAGACAAGGTCCAGATCCATGAGCTGCTCGCCCGATACGCCTGGTCCTTCGGCGCCGGCGACGTCGAGGGCTTCGTCAGCTGCTTCGCCAAGGACGCCGTCCTCTGCGAGGACGTGTTCGACGAGGTCGACCGCTGGGTCGGCACGGATGAGATCCGCGCGATGGCCCAGCACTTCTTCGCCATTCCCCATTTTCCGGGGAGGCAGCACCATGCCACCCAGATCCTGATCGAGGGCACCACCGAGCGCTGCCGCGTGCGGGCCTTCTGCTTCGTCATCGACGCCACCGGCAGCAACCAGCCTTGTTCGATCCCGTTCGCCGGCCACTATGAGGACCTCGTCGTCAAGGTGGACGGCGCGTGGGTGTTCAAGGAGCGGCTGGTCCGCCACTGGTCGGGGCCCATCCTAAAGAACTTCCCCGGACAGTCGGGCGTCAAGGTTCCGCGCAAGCGCCCGCCGAGCTGACGGCGCCGTCCGGCATCCGCTCCGACGAACACCGGGGCGGGTAGGGGGTGCGGTAGAAGAAGACGGTCCTCGAGGACCGCCAACTGTTGAGGAGGTTCGCCCATGGAAGGCCGCGTGAGTCCGTCCGCTTCGAACCTCCCGGCGGCCCCCGCCAGACAGGCCGGCCTCGCCCAGGGCCTGGTGCTGGTCAGCGTTTCCTGGCTGGCGGTGGTGGCGGCAGGGGTCCTGGCCCCGGTGCTGCCGAAGATGGCGAGGCACTTCGCTGGCGCGCCCATGCTCGGCCTGATGATCGGCTTCGTGGCGACCATCCCAGCGCTGGCGGTCGCCCTGTTCTCAATACCGGTCGGTCACATCTCCGACCGCGTCGGCGCCCGCCGCATCCTCGTGGTGGGCATGTGTGGCTACGGCCTGGCCGGCCTTCTCCCGTTATGGCTGGATTCCCTGCCCGCGATCGTCGCCAGCCGGTTTGCCGTGGGCATCTGCGAGGCGGCGGTGATGACGGCCAGCACCACTCTGATCAGCCTCTATTTCTCGGGCCTCCAGCGCGATAGGTGGTTGGCGGTGCAGGTCGCTTCGACCAATGTCATGGGCGTGATCGTGGTCCTTGGGGGAGGGTTCGCGGGCGAGCACAGCTGGCGCGCGCCGTTCCTGGCTTACAGCATCGCCATCGTGCTCCTGGCGCCGGTCCTGCTGGTCACCTTCGAGCCGGAACGGGCCACAAAGGCGGCGCCGGCGGCGACGGCCCAATCCTTCAAGTCCGGCTGGCCGCTCGTCTGGACATATTGCGGCCTGACCTTCCTGGTCAGCGTCACGGTCTACACGCTGATCGTCCAGCTCAGTTTCCTCTTGACCGAACGCGGCGTCCTCAATCCGTCCGCCATAGGCTCGGTCATCGCGTTCGGCGCCGGCGGCATCGGTCTCGGCTCGATCGTCAACACCGGCTTGCTGTCGGTCCCGACCCGTTACCGGCTCCTGGCGTCACTGGTGCTGATGACCGGCGGGATCGCGGTCATGGCCCTTAATCCCGCCTTGCCGGCGACCGGCGCCGGCGGCTTGGTGGCCGGGCTGGGCGCCGGCTGCGCGGTCTCGACGCTGTTGTGCGCGACGGTGTCGGATGTGCCCGCGGCGCTGAAGGGCCGGGTGACAGGGGCCTGGACCGCCGCGATGTTCCTTGGGCAGTTCCTCAACCCTCCGATCTTCCTGGGCCTTGTCCGCCTGAGCGGCTCGTATGCCGCCGCGTTCCTCGTCCTGTCGGGCGTATGCGGCGCGGTCGCCATCGGAGCCGGCGTCCAAACACTGCTGACCCACGGGCGCACGACGGAACGGGCGCCCCAGCGCGGCTGAGCGTCGCCGGAAAGCGTCGCGGAATTCTCCGTTTCTCCCGCAACCCGCGGGCGGGAGCGTCCACCAGAATGCCGGTGAGGAACCAATGCAAATCGTCAACAGCGTTATCGGTGGCGCGGCGTGGGCTTCGTCATTCCCACCCTCGACTGAGGCGCTCGTCCGGCGAGGCCTGCCCGGCAGGGTGTGGACGCCTCTTCGGGTGCTGCCCGCCGCCGGAAATGCGCCGGGGAGCTGCGAGATCGCACAGCGCCAGGCGCACCTGCAGACGATCAGGTCTGCAACTGCGCAACAGGACAGCCAAGCGGCGGTTGACGTGAAGCTGGGAGGAGAGCTGTGAGCTCACCGGTCGTGATCGGACGCGGGCGCGCGGACTGGCCGGAACGAATCCCGTCCAGTCCGCGCGAAGCTCAGTAGCGGAATGTCACGTTCAAGCCGGCCGTGCGCGGGCGCAGGGAGTAGGCGTAGAACCGCGGATCGCCCGCCTGGGAGTCGGCCAGCGAGAGCTGCGGCTGGGCGTTGAACAGATTGTTGCCGAACACCGAGATGTTGAACCGGCCGACCAGAAGACCCAGCCGCGCGTTGAACACGTTGGTCGCCGGATCCCCGGTGACGCCCGGGTTGTAGGAGATGAAATTGGCCGGGTTGAGCGCGGAGAACGGCCCCGGATTACGGGAGCGGTAGATATCCTGGGCCCAGAGATAGACGGTCCTGTCGCCCGAAATCGGGATATCGTACTGGCCATCGACCACCAGCACCACGGGGGGCGTGGCCGGGTCCCCGGCAAAGCCCGGGCCGCCGATCTGGTCGCCCTTGGCTACCACGCCCGACGCGGCCTGGTCATAGGTCCCCTTCGTGTAGCCGAGCGAGGCGCCCAGGTTCAGGTTCTTGGTCACCTGGGCGCGGACATCCAGGTTGAAGCCGTTAACGGACGCGCTCCCCAGATTGAAGATCGCCGCGAATGAGCAAGGTCCCAGTTGCGCGCTCGTCTGGATGTTCGACCAGTCGATGTGGAAGACGCTCGCGTCCGTACGGACTCGACCGTTCCAGAACGAGTTCTTCGCGCCGACTTCGTAGCTCCACAGGGAGTCAGGCTGATAGGTCGGCTTGACCACTAGGCCGTTGGCTTGCTGGAAGGCCAGGCAGCCCGGGGCCGAGGTGGTGGTGATGGTGTTCACGCCGCCGTTGCGATAGCCCTTTCCGGCGCTCGCGTAGTATAGGCTTCTGCCGTTCGGCTGCCAGGACAGCGTGAATTTGGGCGTGACGGCGGTTTCGTTTGCGGAGCCGCTGTTGAACTGGTGGCCGGTGAAGGCGCCTTCCACGTCATTCGTGGTCTTGGTCTTGGTGGTCGATCCCCTGAGGCCGACGCTCAGTTTCAGGGTGTCTGTCAGTTTGTAATCGACATTGCCGAAGACGGCCAAGTTCTCGACGTCGAAGACCACGTCTCCGTAGTAGTTGTATTTGTTGAGATAATACTGGCCGGGAATGTATCCCAGGCCGGCCAGGAAGGAGATGACCGGCCGCACCTCATCATGCACGGTGGCGCCGTTGTCGTGTTGGTGCAGGCGGTTGTAGTACGCGCCGGCGACCCAGGTCAGTCGAGAGGCGGAGTCGGTCGAAGCAAGCCGGATCTCTTGCGTCACGGCGTGCTGCGCCACCTTGTAGTAGCCGACCCCCGTCTCCCCCGGAAATTGCGCATAGGGCGAGCCGAGGAGTTGGAAGTCCTGGTAGTTGAGGAAGTCGCCGGCGAACGAGAAGTCGCGCGCGTCGTATCCCGTGATCGACGTCAGGGTGGCGCGACCCAGGTTGGCCTCCATCTTCAACTCGGCGACCCAGAACCTGTCGGTCGACGGCAGCGAGGCGTTGGCGGCATTGTTGAGGCTGCCGTTCTTCGGGTTGGAGATCGCCACCTCGTAGCGGCCCGTGTCGTTTTGATGCGTCTCCTGGACGTAGAACGACGGCTGGATGGTCAGCCAGCTGTTCGGCGCCGCCAGCAACGCGAGGCGGCCGGTATGGGTGGTGCTCCAGTTCGCGTTCGCGTCCCGCACGCCGCCATTGCCGGGGCCGTTGAGCACCGGGGCCACGCGGTTGACGTATCCGCCGTCCAGTTGAGACGACGCGCTCGCCCGAAAGCCGAGCACGCCCGATTGGATGGGTCCGCCGACGGCGACGCCGAAGTTGTTGCTCGGCGCTCCCTTGGTCGTGAACGCCGCCTCGCCGCGGCCATAGGCGTGGTAGTCATAGAGGCTCGGCGACGGCGAAATGAACCGCACGGCGCCGCCCTCGGCGCTGTTGCCGAAGAGCGTGCCCTGCGGCCCGCGCAACACCTCGACCCGATCCAGGTCAAAGACCTGAGGCGTTGCGCTGGCTGCGCCCAGGTCGAAGTTCTCTGCGATGGTCAGAAGCGGAATGTCGTCGAGATAGATGCTCGTCGTGGGCGCGCTGGTGCGCGACGCGATCCCCCGAATCGTAAAGTTCGCGGCCGGCGCGCCGTTCACGTTCTGCTCGGTGAACAACAGCCCTGGCACGGTCGACGCCAGATCGGCCAGGGTCTTGATCCCCTGCTTGTCCAGCTGTTGCTGCGATTGCGCCACGATGCTGAGGGGCACCTTGGTGACCACTTCCGAGCGCTTGGTCGCGGTGACAACGATTTCGCCGATGACTTGAGGATCTGTCTGTGCTGCGGCCGGGCAGGCGGCCAGGGCCGCTAGCGCAATACAGGGGGTCATGTAGGCCATGGACCTGGCGTTTTTCATTTGTCACCTCCTCTTTTCTTATGTTTGCCGGAAACAAACCTGTCTGGGTTGCTCCGTTATTAGCTGGCGTCCTTCATCTCGGTGGAGGGCGGCTGCAGATCAGAGCATCCATATCGTTTCGACCTTTGGACGCCGCCGGATCAGTCGCACTCTGCAATACTTGCAATCCCTAAACCAATTTAATTTATAAAACAAGGTAATTTTACAAAGCGGCGCGTGCCGGCTGGCCGGTCACGGGGTTGTGGCGCGCGAAGGTGGCGCTGCGCACGGGGTGCTCGCGTAGGTTCGGGGTCAGGCCAGCGGCAGGTCGCGCGCCGACGCCCACAGGCCATGCACCTGGTAGGCGTTGCGGAAGGGCAGGATCACCCGCCCTAGCTCGGTCATGGCCATGGCGTCGAGGATCAGCAGTTCGGTACGCATCTCCACAAGGTTGTGGGCGGTGCCGAGCAGGTAGCCGTCGCCCTCCGGCGCATCTGGCGCGCGGGGCACGAACACCGGCTCCTGCAGCACGTGGGCCGGGCCGGCGAAATAGGGCAGGGTGGTCTTGTCCGCCACGTCGAACCGGCCGTAGCAGTTGACCGGGCGCAGGCGGGGATCGTCGGGCAGCACCGCATGGAACGGCCGGTCGGGGTCCGTGTACTGGACCCAGATGTAGCGGTTCTGGCGGGTGAGGAAGCGGTCGTCGATCCGCGTGAAGCTGGTCACATCGCGTTCGAACAGCACCTCTTCCTTGGCCTCGCGGCTGTTGCCGCGCAGGTCGAAGGTCACGCGGCGGATGGTGAAGGGGTTCATGGCGAAGGCGCCGCCGTCGACATCCTCGAACCACGGCCAGGTGTTGCCGTTGGCCATGGGCGCGTCCATCACCACCTGGTCGCCGTCGTTCCAGGCGTTGGCGGTGTGGACGATCGACCGCTCGGGCCCTAGGAACCAGCGGATGTCCTCGGCCCGGCCGCCGCGTGGGATGATGGCGTAGTAGGACCGGCGTCTGCTGTCCCAGGCCCAGTGCGGTCGCCCCGCCTCCAGCCGCTCGGTGCTGGTCACCGTCCCGCCGCCGGGGATGACCACATAGTCCCGGGTCAGGGCGATGTCGTGCAGCATCGACGGATAGGGCACCTGGAAGTCGAGGCTCCAGGTGATCCGGCCCTCGGCGTCGAACGAGGCCAGGTGCACGTCGCGGCTGGCCAGGCCGGTGGACTCGTAGCCGTAGGCGATCGTCTCGCCTGTGAACGGGTCGTGCTTCGGATGGGCGGTGAAGGTCTGGCTGGTCCAGGCGCCGGCGAAGTCGGTCGGCCCCAAAGTGTCCAGGGTGTTGGGATCGAGCTCGTAGGGCAGGCCCTCTTCCTTGGTGGCGTAAAGCTTGCCCGCCAGCACCACCGGCGTGGTGTTGGCGCTGGTCCTGCGGCCAGGGTTGATGACGTCGCGCACCTCCGGATCATCGGTGTGCGGGTTGCGGTAGTAGCCGTAGAGCTGCCTGCGCGCGGCGACCTGGCGACGGTAGCGGTCGGTCTTCACATAGCGGCCTCGGTAGTCGACCGACCCGCGGCGGAAGCGGAACAGGCTCATGTAGCCGTCCGCCGACAGGCTCGCCTCGTCTTTGAACTTCGGCGCATAGATCCAGTCGCCGTGCAGGCGGTAGAACGCCCCCTCGAGATCCGCCGGGATCTCGCCCGTGACGATGCAGTCGGTGACGTCGGCCTCGAAGCGCGTGGGGGCGAAGAAACCGGTCAGCGGATGGGTCAGCGAAAAGTCGGCCATTCCCGCGTTCCTCCTGCATGGAAAATTCGTGGCGGGATCGCGGGACCCGGGTCTCGGGCCCTACGCCGCCCGGCGCCTGCTTTGCGAGGCGGCTGCCCGTCATCTAATATATAATTTAATTGTCAGTGTAAATGATATAATGGCGCGGCTATCCGGCATCCGCAGCCCTTGAGCGATTGGCCGGCGACGGGCATATAATTTAATTTTTCTTGTAAATGATGGAATTGGCGTGGACAGTCCGGCGTCAAGGATGCATATCGAATCGCCTGTCGCCGCTAAAATCGCTGGCGGGCTGAGGAGCAGTGGTTTGGCCGCCAGAACATCCCAACGTCCCGTCGCAGCGCGATCGACACGGACCGGCGCTTCCCGGCCGTCCAAGCCGCGCCTGACCGCGCGCGACGCCGAACAGCCGGATACGATCGACGCTTCCCAGATCGATTTCGGCCCTCTCAGCCAATACCTCGGCTACTACCTGCGCCGCCTCTACGACGGTTACCGCAAGCACTTCGTCGCCCAGGCCGCTGACCTCGACGTCCAGCCGCGCGAAGTCGGCGCCCTATTCGTGATCGGTCTCAATCCGGGTCTCACGCCTTCCCAGCTGAGCGTCGCCCTGGCCCTGGACGGGGCGCAGATCACCGCAATGCTCAACATGTTCGACTCTCGCGGCCTAGTCGAACGGCGGGTGTCGAGCGTGGATGCGCGCTCACGCCTCGTCTATCTGACCCCGGCCGGCAAACGGATGCTCGACAAGCTGCGCAAGCTGGTCGGCGGCTTCGACCGCAGCTTCGCCGGCGATGCGCTCACCGACGCGGAACTGGGTCAGCTCATCGGGCTCCTTGCCAAACTGCACGCCGGCATAGGCGACTGACCTTGGGTTACGCCGCGCGCCGTTAGAGCAGGCGCGTCGGCTGTTTAGTTCCGGCCTCCGGCCAAGCTTCTGCTCATCATACCGGTCTTCGCAGTGGGCGCCCTCGCGCCAGCTGCGGGGCGCTGTCTGGAGAGAACGTGATGAATGTACCGCAGCTCGACTTCGCCTTCCGCGTCCGGCTGGATTTCCCTCCCGGTCCACGGATCCGATTTCCCGTGCGGGGCGGCGAGACCCGCGGATTTGTCTCCGTCGCGCGCGGCGACGTCACCGGCCCTCGGCTGGAGGGCGAGGTCATCTCCGGCAGCGGCGGCGACTGGCCGGTGTTCCGCAGCGATGGCGTAGTCGCATTCGACGCCCGCTACCTGATCCGCGCGAAAGATGGCGTGATCATCCAGGTTTTCAATCGTGGCTACGCGCACGCTCCGACCGACGTACAGGCCCGGATCAATCGCGGCGAACCCGTCGATCCAAGCGAGAACTATTTCAGGCTGTCGCCCATGTTCGAGACCGGGACGGGGCCTCACGACTGGATGACCCGGTCCGTGTTCGTGGGTTACGGGGAAAAGCACCCCGACCACTCCCTCTTTGATTTTTTTGTCGTCAACTAACCCCCAAAGACGGCAAGCTAGGCAGTCGCGGTCTGCCGCCATTTCCACCGAATCTCGCTAGCTCCGAAAGAGTCGGCAGCTCTTACCAACGTAGTTATGTGATCGACTGGCCCGTTTCAGCCCAGTCTCGGAGGAAAGTCTCAAGCCCCTTGTCCGTGAGTGGGTGCGCAAAGAGCGAGTCGAAAACTGCCACAGGCAACGTCGCGCAATCGGCTCCAGCGATCGCCACAGCTTCAACGTGCGATCGAGTCCGGACCGAAGCGGCAAGTATTTTGGTCGGATATCCATAGGCGTCGTAGACGCGGCGAATGTTCTGGATCAGACCGATTCCGTCTTCGCCGGCATCCTCGAGACGGCCGACGAACGGCGATATGAATGCGGCTCCCGCCTTTGCGGCGAGCAGCGCTTGAGCCACCGAGAAACAGAGCGTGACATTGACGGCCTTGCCCTCTGCGGCGAGGGTTGACGTCGCTTTCAGACCTTCTCGGGTCAGCGGTACCTTCACGACTACATTCGAGGCGACAGCGGCGAGACGTCGTCCCTCTGTGATCATTCCGGCGGCATCAAGAGCCGCGACTTCGGCGCTAACTGGCCCATCTACAAGCCCGCAGATCTCTGAAATTACCTGCAGAATTGGCCGCCCAGATTTGGCGATGAGCGACGGATTTGTTGTCACGCCATCGACGAGACCAGAGGCGTATGCCTGGGAGAGAAGGTCAATCTCGGCGGTGTCCATGAACAGTTTCAAAAGGTTCTCCATTGCTCGCCAGTCCAGCTGGCTTTGGTCCGTCCAAGCGTGAGCGAGGATGTGGGGCGCTTTGGATCTGAGAAGGCAGCCCAAGCGCCCCTACTAAAAAGGGGCCGGTCTGCTCATAAGCGGAGCATGCCCGCTGCTCTGACAAAGCCCTCTCAGCAGTTGCATCAGGCGTCGGTGCGAGCGGATTGGCCTTCACGCCAAAGCAAGGTGTGCTCTAGATCTCCTAGCACCACGTCAGTCACCCGGCCGACGAAGATCGTGTGCGATCCGTAATCCAGCGATCCATCTGCCACACATCCGATGCTGGCAACTGCATCAGTCAAGCGGGCGCCGTCGGCTTCGAAGGACCAGGAGCCGATCTGAAACCGCTCGGCGCCTTTCATCTTGCCGCTGAATGGCTCGAGCAAGGCTATGTGGTCGGCATGAAGCAAGTTTACCCGAAACAGTCCGCTGGCCTTGATGGCGGCGTGGGCACTGACCTTCTGATTCACTGCCACCAGCACCGACGGCGGGTCCATGCACAGCGACGTCGCCGACGTCATGAGCACGCCCGTATCTTCCTCCCCCCGCGCTGAGACAATGGCGATGGTGGAGGTCAGCCGCCGCATCGCCGTGCGGAACTTGGTTTCGGTAAGAGTGTCCATCGCGGCGGTTTCCATTAGAGAATCCGACAGGCGTCTTCGAACGGTAGGCGCGGTAGTCTGGGGAAGGGCATGTCGATCCCGCGCCCTAAGGCGCAGATAAAGTTCGTTCTCCAGTTCACGTCGGGGAAGAATTCCGCGTCGACGCCCGCGCGGTCGAAGCCTGACATGGGGCCAGCGTCCAATCCGAGCGCGCGGGCCGCCATGATAAGGTAGGCCCCCTGCAACGCGGCGTTGCGGAAGGCCGTCTCCGCGGCGACGGTCGGATCCTTGAACCAGGAGGCGGCGCCAGGGTTGTGGGGGAATAGCAGTGGCGCCTTCTCCGCGAAGTCCAAATCATCAGCGATGATCGTGATGGCTGGAGCGGCGACGCTCTTGGCTCGATTGGCGGAAGAGAGGTGCGGCGCGATGCGGCTCTTTGCTTCCGGGGAGACCAGGAATACGAACCGCCCAGGCGACATGTTGGCCGACGTCGGACCCCACTTCAGGATCTCATAGATATCCCGCCACACCTGCGGATCCATCGGCGCGGAGTCCCAAGCGTTTCGGGTGCGAGCTTCCCGGAACAGCTGGTCGAGGGCGGCTGGCTCGAGTGGGTTGGCCATCGCCTTCCTTTCAGAACTCGGAGAATAGGCGACAGGAGTGGTCTGCCACATAAATGTCGGTACGGCAAACAGATGTTTGACGCGTCCGGCTGTGGGCGCGGCGCTGTTGGTCATCTAACTGTCGCCGCGGGGGTGCTGTCAGTCCAACCGCAACTTGTCTCCGGTGGACGCAGGTCTGCTAGGGGCGGTTTGAGCCTAGGCCACGAGGGATTGCCACTCAGCGAGGGCGGCTGAGCATCGGGCCTTGCAATCGTCTCGGCTGATGAGGTGGCGGTCCTGGTTAAAATGGTTGTGGAAGGCGGCGATGACTGAGCTGAATTTCTGCAGGGTCTTCATCTGCCGGAATCTCAGCATCGCCCTCTATGTCGCTTCATCGCTTTCTTGATGAACTTCAAGGCCGCGGCGCGTCCGGCCGTTATTTGGCGGCAAGAGCCGTTGCAGCGGGTCAGTACCCACGACCGGGGTCGACGATCTCGCTGGGCGCTTCGCCACATAAGTAGAGCTCGAGATCGCGCGACACCTTAGCGAGCAAGGCTTGGCGGACGCTGTGAGGGTTGGACGAGATGTGGGGTGTGAGCCGCGCGCGCGGATGGCTCCACAGGGGATGGTCCGCGGGCAGGGGTTCGGGATCCGTGACGTCGAGGCTGGCGAACCCGAGTTGCCCCAGGTCCAGAGCCGATACGAGGGCCTGATGATCGAGCACCGCGCCACGGCCGATATTGATCAGATGCGCCGTCGGTTTCGCGTGGCCCAGCAGGTTCGCGCCGATCAAGCCGCGGGTGGCCTCGGTGGAGGGCAGGGCCAAGACGATGTGGTCAGCCGAGGCGATCACCTCCGCTATCTCGTCCAGCACCCGCACGCCGGCTACGGAGCTTGGCAGGTTGCGCCGCCGTGCGGCGGTTACGACACAGCCAAGCGCCAGCGCCTTTCGCGCCACGGCCGCGCCGATGGCCCCCAGGCCAACGATCCCCACCGTCTTGCCGGCGACCTGGCCCAGGGACGCGGGCTTCCAGTCCTCCGGTCGCCGGGCGCGAAACCGCTCCAGGTCTTTGGCCTGCAGGTATATGGCCGCGATCACATAGTCGGCGATCTCTTCGGAAGCGACGCCCCGGGCGCAGGTGATCAGGGGCGCGTCCAGCAGCCAATCGGGATAGAAATCCACGCCAGATGATGCGCAGCAGACCCATTTCAAACTGCCCGGCCATCCCTCCGGGCGCGGCGGGGAGGGGGTCCAGGGCGGGATGGGCGCGACCAAGAACATGTCGGCGTCCAGGGCGTCGAACCAGGGCGTCGCCGAAGCGGTCACAACGGTGGGGCGGCGGGGATGGGCGCGCAACTGATCGTTGAAGGCGTCGTCCATCTGGCTGACGATGACGATGCTCACAAACGGTTCACTCCGAAGAAGGGCCCCTGCCGCGAGCCGCGCGTATGTTGACCCCTATATCAATATCTGATTAGTTCACCAACATAAGTCGGATTAACAGCATCTTTCCCGGGGCTTAGGCATGGACATTGCGGTGACCGCGAAATCGTCCCTTGTCCATCTGGCGGCTCGTCCCGAGGCTCTGGACCTGGCGACGTCCAACACCGCCGTCATCGTCATCGACATGCAGAACGCCTATGCCTCTCCGGGCGGTTATGTCGACCTTGCCGGGTTCGATATCTCCGGCGCGGCGGCAACCATCCACAAGATCAAAGAGGTGCTGCGGCTGGCCCGGGCCGCGGGCATCCAGGTTGTCTATCTGCAGAACGGCTGGGACCCCGATTACGTTGAGGCCGGAACACCGCTTTCGCCCAACTATCACAAGTCCAACGCGCTTAAGGTCATGCGGCGCAATCCCAACCTGAAGGGCAAGCTGCTGGCGCGGGGCGGTTGGGACTACGAGATCGTCGATGAACTAACGCCGCAGCCGGAGGACATCCGGGTCGCCAAGACCCGCTACTCCGCCTTTTTCAATTCCCAGCTCGACAGCATCCTGCGGGCCCGCGGCATCCGCAACCTGATCTTCGTCGGCATCGCCACTAACGTCTGCGTCGAAAGCACTCTGCGCGACGGCTTCCACCTGGAATACTTCGGCATCGTCCTGGAGGACGCCACCCATCACCTCGGGCCGGAGTTCATCCAACAGGCGGCGATCTACAACATCGAGACCTTCTTCGGCTGGGTGTCGACGGTGGATGACTTCGCCGCGGCCGTCCAAGACATCGTTCCGGCCTCATAGGATCAACCATGCCCAAGACCGTCATCAATCCGCCCGGCTTCCCCAAACCCCTGGCGCCCTATTCGTCGGGAACCCAGGCCAATGGGATCGTCTATGTGTCCGGCACCCTGGCCATCGATCCGGACGGCTCGATCCATACCCCGGGCGACGCAACGGCTCAAACCCGCCATGTGCTGGAGACGATCAAGACCGTCATCGAAACCGCCGGGGGGACGATGGACGACGTCACCTTCAACCAGATCTTCCTGACGGACTGGGCTCATTACGCGCCGATGAATGCGGTCTATGCGGAGTATTTCCCCGGGGATAAGCCGGCCCGATTCTGCATCCAGTGCGGCCTGGTGAAGCCCGGCCTCGTGGTGGAAATCGCCAGCGTCGCGCACGTCGCGCCGTGAACCAGGCCGCGCCTCATCAGGGCGCTCCCGAAGGCGAGACACGCGCCGTCGCGGGGCTCTGCGTCACATCCTACGGGCCGCCCGATGGCGAGCCCGTGCTGATGTCGGCGGGCCTGGGCGGCCACGGCGCCTATTGGAAGCCGCAGATCGCCGCTCTCGCGCCGCGATATCGGGTGATCCTCTACGATCACCGCGGCACGGGCCGCAGCGAACGCACCATCGCCGCGCCCTATGGCGTGGGGAATATGGCGGCCGACATGGAACAGATCCTGGACGGCCTTTCGATCCGCGCGGCTCATGTCATCGGCCACGCCGCCGGAGGCATCGCCGGGCTGGAGCTGGCTCGGACCGCGCCGGAGCGGGTGGCGTCCCTCACCATCGTCAACGGCTGGGCCAAGGCGGACCCCTATTTCAAGCGATGCTTTGAGATCAGGCTCGCACTCTACGAGGCGGGCGGGGCGGCGGCCTATTTGAAGGTCC
>JAQGII010000242.1 GCA_028291305.1 Caulobacteraceae bacterium | reverse complement strand
GCATGGCCTTGCGGGTCGCCTCGGTGGGCGAAAGACCCAGGGCGATGTTCCGCTCGACGTTCTCGACCACCACGATGGCGTCGTCGACGACGATGCCGATGGCCAGCACCAGGCCGAACAGGGTCAGGGCGTTGAGGCCGAAGCCGAGCATCAGCAGGGCGGCGAACGAGCCGACCAGGGACACCGGCACGGCGATCAGGGGGATGATCGAGGCCCGCCAGCTCTGCAGGAACAGCACCACCACGATGACCACCAGGATGATGGCCTCGATCAGGGTGTGGATCACCGCGTCGATGGATTCATGCACGAAGCCGGTGGTGTCGTAGACGATGTGGTACTTGACCCCTTCCGGGAAATCCTTGGCCAGGCCGTCCATGGTCTTGCGCACGTCGGCGGCCATCTGCAGGGCGTTGGAGCCCGGCCGCTGGAAGATCGGCAGGGCGACGGCGTCCTCGTTGTCGAGCAGGGAGCGCAGGGCATAGCCGTCGGAGCCCAGCTCGACCCGCGCGACGTCGCGCAGATGGCTGATCTCGCCCTTGGCGCCGGCGCGGATGATCACGTCGCCGAACTGTTCCTCGTTGGTCAGGCGGCCCTGGGTGTTGATGGCCACCTGGAAGCTGGCCTGGCCGGGCGCGGGCGGGGCGCCGACCTGGCCGGCGGCGACCTGCACGTTCTGCTCGCGCAGCGCGGTGACCACGTCGCCGGCGGTCATGCCGCGCGAGGCCAGCTTCTGCGGATCCAGCCACACCCGCATGGAATAGGCGCCGGTGCCGAACATCTGCACGTCGCCGACGCCGTAGGTGCGCGCCAGGGCGTCCTTCACGTGCAGCTGGGCGTAGTTGGCCAGGTACAGCTTGTCGTAGCGTTTGTTGGGCGAGGTCAGGTGCACGACCATGATCAGCGCCGGCGACGCCTTGGTGGTGGTGACGCCCGCCCGCTGCACCTCCTGCGGCAGGCGCGACAGCACCTGGGCCACCCGGTTCTGCACCAGGGTCTGGGCCTTGTCGCCGTCCGTGCCCAGGGCGAAGGTGATGGTCAGGGTCATGGTCCCGTCGGACGCGGCCTGGGACGACTGGTAAAGCATCCCCTCCACCCCGTTGACCGCCTGCTCGATGGGCGCGGCCACCGTCTCGGCGATCACCGCCGGATCGGCGCCCGGATAGATGGTGCGCACCACCACCGTCGGCGGCACCACCTCGGGATACTCGCTGATCGGCAGGTTGGGCAGGGCCACCAGGCCGGCGATGAAGATGATCAGCGACAGCACCGCCGCGAAGCGGGGCCGGCTGATGAAGAACCGGGAGAAATTCATGGCATTGGTCCTTGTCGACGCGCCGCGGCCAGGCCCCGGTCAGGGAGGGCGCGGCGCGTCGAGGAAGAGAGGCTTGGCCTAGGAGGCGGGGTTGAGCGACGCCAGTTCGGCCGTGGAGACGGGCTGGGCGGACAGGGTGGGCGTCACCGGATCGCCCGGCTTGACCTTCTGCAGGCCGCTGACCACCACCTTGTCGCCGGGCTTCAGGCCCGAGCGGATGACGCGCAGCTCGCCGATGGCGGGGCCCAGGGTCACCGGATCGTACTGCACGTGGTTGTCCGCGGTCAGCACCAGCACGTAGCGCTTGCCGAGGTCGGTCCCCAGCGCCCGCTCGGGGACCAGGGCCACGGTCTGGGTTTCGGAACTGACCAGCTTGATGCGGGCGAACAGGCCGGGGGTGAACTTGCCGTCGGCGTTGTCGAACAGGGCCCGGCCGTTGATCGTGCCGCTCTTCACGTCCACCGCGTTGTCGATGAAGGACAGCTTGCCCTGGTGGGGGAAGCCCTCCTCGGTCATCAGCCCGAGGTAGACCGGCGCCGGCTTGCCGCGCTCGCCCGAGGCGTACTTCAGGTAGGTCTGCTCGTCGGTGTTGAACGAGGCGTAGATCGGTCCGTCCGAAACGACCGTGGTCAGCAGGTCGTTGGTGGTGATCAGGTTGCCGGGAGTGATGACGGCGCGCGACACGCGGCCGTCGATCGGTGAGATCACCCGGGTGAAGGACAGGTTGAGGCGGGCGGTCTGCAGGGCGGCGCGGGCGGCCTCGACATCGGCCGCCGCCGACTTGGCCTGGGCCTGGAGCCGTTCAAGCTCGCCCTGCGCCACGGCGTTCTGGTCCATCAGCCGCTGGCCGCGATCGGCGTCGGCGCGGGCCAGCTGGGCCTGGGCCTGGGCCCTTTCCAGCTGCGCCGAGGCGCGGTCGACCTCGGCCTGGAACGGGCGCGGGTCGATCTGGAACAGCACCTGGCCCTTGCGCACCTTGGCCCCTTCCTTGAACTGCACGCCGTCGATGAAGCCGCCGACGCGGGCATGGACGTCGACGCTGTCCACCGCCTCCAGCCGGCCGGTGAGTTCGTCCCACTGGCGCAGGGCCTGGAACACGGCCGGCGTCACCTCGACCTTGGCGGCGGGAGGCGGCGCGGGTTGGGACTGGGCCGGCGCGCAGCCGGTGGCGATGACGGCGCTTGCCAGCAGGACGGCCGACGAGGGGAGGAAGGGATGCATGGGGAGGCTCCTGCAGCGGCGAGCCCCGGACCCCGGGACTCACGAATATCATACCGAACGGTACAAATGTCGTTTCTGCTGCAGTGCGTCAAGCGAAGTTTTATACCGAGCGATATTTATTCTGCAAGATACAAAGAAGGGAGGCGCGCCCGCGCCCCTAAGCCGTTGGATTTCCTTAGATTGTCAGGCGACGGCTGCTTTGCAGCCGCAGGGCCAGGCCTGGAGGGCCAGGGCCACCACGTTGCGCAGGTCCTTCAGGCACAGCCCCGCGCTGGCCTGCAAGGCCAGGCCCTGGGCCAGGGCCAGGACATAGGCGGTCAGGCTGCAGGTGTCGCAGTCGGCGCGGATGTCGCCGTCCAGCTTGGCGCGCTCGAACCGCTCGCGCAGCTTGGTCTCGATCCCGAGGCGGCGCCTGACGAGTTCCTCGCGAACGGATTCGGACGCGATGCCGCCGCAGGCCAACACGCTGTTGACCCCCATGCAGCCGGGCGTTTCAGGATCGCACTGGGCGTCGGCGCCCTTCAGCAGCAGGCACTCCACCGCCTCATAGGCGGTCGGCTTGGCCAACGCTTGGTCGATGAAGGCCAGCTTCTCGCGCTCGTACAGATCGAGGGCCTTCTTGAAGAGCTCTTCCTTGTTGCCGAACGCGCAGTAGAGGCTCGGCCGGGTGATGCCCATGGCGTCGGTCAGGTCGCTGAGCGAAGCGGCTTCGTAGCCCTTGCGCCAGAACACCTTGAGGGCCGCCGCAAGGGCGTCCTCCTTGTCGAATTCCCGAGGGCGGCCAACGACCGCGCAAGCCGAGTCTTTCATACCGACCAGTCTATAATGTGGATCGCATCATCCGTCGAGAGACAGATGGGCGCACCGCGCCGCCGTATCAACGGGCGCCGCATCGGCCCTCGCGGATTCAGCCCTCGACGTCGGTGTCCGGGCGGTCGGCGCCCGAGGCCAGTTCGTCGTGCCAGCGGCCCTGGGCGTCCTCGTAGCTGATCCCGGCGGGGTCGCCCTCGACCCGCTGCTCGCCCGCGGCGCGCTCGGCGGCCTTGCGCGCGGCGTCGTGCGAGGGGAAGGTTTCGGAAAAGGTGCCGTCCACGCGGTAGGCCCAGCCGCCGTCGTGCTCGACGATTTCATAGATGACCTTGGACATGGCGCGCTCCGGATGACGATCGCCATACCCTACCCCTAACGCGCCCCGGGCGCACATATCGAACGCGCCGAGGCTGTCGGCAGGCCCGAGCGGCGCTATCCTCGGTTGCAGGATTCGCCGGGACACGCCCACCGATGACAGCGCCAGCCCCCGGCGACATCGACCTGCTGTATCGCCGCGCCGGCGCCCTCGCCCAGGAGGGCCGCCGCGAGGAGGCGCAGGCCGCCTACCTGGCCGTCATCGCCCGCGCGCCCACCCATTTCGGGGCGCTCAACGACCTCGGCACCCTGCTCTACAACAGCGACTTCCGCGCCGCCGCCCGGCTGACCTACGCCGAGGCGGTCAGGCATCACCCGGACAACCCGATCGGCCGGATCAACCTGGCCAACGCCCTGCTGGCCGACGACCGGACCGCCGACGCCCGCGCCCACTACGAGGCGGCCCTGCGCGTGGCGCCCGACCATCCCGAGGCGCACCAGGGCATGGCCAACCTGCTGCAGGCGCTGGGCGACGGCGACGGCGCGGGACGGCACCTGCAGCGGAGCGTGCGTGGGCGGGGGATCGACGCCCTGCCCTATCGCGGCGACGGCGTCCCCTGCCGGGTGCTGCTGCTGATCTCCGCCGCCGGCGGCAACGTGCCCACCCGCTTCCTGCTCGACCCGACGCTGTTCGCGGTGTTCGTCCTGCCGGTCGAGGCCCACGCGGACGACATGGTCCTGCCGCCGCACGACCTGGTGTTCAACGCCGTGGGCGACGCCGACCTGGGCGGCCGGGCGCTCGACGCGGTCGAGGCCGTGCTGCGGCGCACCGAGGCGCCGGTGATCAACCGCCCGGAGCGCGTGCGCGCCACCGGCCGCGCGGCGGTCGCCGAGCGGCTGGCCGGCCTGCCGGGCGTCAGGGCCCCGAAGGTGGCCCTGGTCCCGCGAGAGACGCTGAAACAGGCCGCCCGGCGCTTCGGCTACCCGTTCCTGCTGCGCAGCCCCGGTTTCCACACCGGCAGGCACTTCCGCAGGATCGACGGCCCGGCCGACCTGGCCGCCGCCGCCGCCGCCCTGCCGGGACGCGCGCTGCTGATGATCGAATTCCTCGACGCCCGCGACGCCCGGGGGCGCTGGCGCAAGTTCCGGGCGATGGTCGTGGGCGGCCGGGTCCTGCCCATGCACCTGGCGCTGTCGGACGACTGGAAGGTGCACTACTTCACCGCCGACATGGCCGACCGGCCCGAGCATCGCGGCGAGGAAGCGGCCTTCCTGGCGGACATGCCGGGGGTGCTGGGACCCAAGGCGATGGCCGGCCTGGCCGCGATCGCCGGGGCCCTGGACCTGGACTACGCCGGCATCGACTTCGGCCTGGGGCCGGACGGCGAGGTCCTGCTGTTCGAGGCCAACGCCACCATGGTGGTCAATCCGCCCGAACCGGATCCGCGCTGGGACTACCGGCGCGCGCCGGTCGACCGCATCCTCGCCGCGGTGCGCGCCCTGCTGCTCGCACACGCGGGCGTGAACGGCGGCTGAACGGCCGCCTCAGGCCAAGCTCAGCCGCGGGGGCGCAACCTCATCCCATGGTCCGCCAATCCGGGCGGCAGAGTGGACGAGGCATTGCGATGGCCAGCGTTGGCGCCGTGGACTGGGTTCTCTTGGATCAGGCGGCCGGAACCGCCGTGCAGGTGGGCGACCTGGTGTCGGCCGACGCCGGCGGCATGCCCACCTATCGCGTGGTCGCCGTGGAGGACGGCCAGGCCTGGCTGCGCGACGGCCAGCACGACTTCGTCTGGGTGCTGCCGCTCAGCGTATTCCGCTGGAAGACCGGCGCAGCGGCCTAGGAAGAAGCAACATTCAGTCGGCTAAAGGCGTCGCATGGCGGGTCTTCGCGCAGCCGCCGCGTCCCTCCCCCAATACCGTCATCCCCCGGCTTGACCGGGGGACCCAAGCGACGATCACGCGCTCGGGCGCTCGTAGAGATCAACCCATTGGGGTTTCCCTGGTCGACCGGCGGCGCAGCCGTCAGGGCCTTCGGCCAATGTCGCTTGGGTCCCCCGGTACGTCCTGCGGACGTCCGTGG
>JAQGII010000236.1 GCA_028291305.1 Caulobacteraceae bacterium | reverse complement strand
CGCCGTGCATGCCCTGGGCGGGGCCGAACACGTCGCCCGGCAGGCTGTGGGCGATCATGATGTGGTCACGGACTTCGACGGCGAACATCAGGACTCCTGGTACTGGATGAGGTGGCAGAGGGTATCGGGGCCGGACAGGATGGCGGCCATGCGGCCGGGCATGTCGGCGAACGGCGTGCTGCGCCCCACCAGCACGTCGAGGCGCGGGTCGGCGCACAGCGACAGGGCCTTGGCGAGGCGGCGGCGGTAGTCCCAGCGGGCGCGGCGGGCGGGGGCCACAGCCCCCACCTGGGACGCGCGCAGGGTCAGGCGCTGGCTGTGGAAGGCCCCGCCCAGGTCCACGGCGACGGGGGTGTCGCCGTACCAGCTGAGTTCGATGACCTGCCCCTCGAACCCGGCCAGGCCCAGGGCCAGGTTCAGGCCCGCCGCCGTGCTGGAGGCGTGGAAGACCAGATCGCAACCGGTCGGCGCGGCGTCCGGGGCCGCGAACCTCAGCCCCAGCGCCTGGGCGGCGGCGGCGCGCGCCGGGTTGATGTCGATCAGGGTAACCTCGGCCCCCGCCGTCCGGGCGCAGAGATAGGCGCTCAGCAGGCCGATCACCCCGCCGCCGACCACGGCGATGCGGTGGCCCGCCCGCGGCGGCGCGTCCCACGTGGCGTTCAGCGCCGTCTCCATCTGCGGGGCCAGCACGGCGCGCGCGGTGGGGATCTTGGCGGGCACGGGCATGGCCGCCTGGGCGGGCACGTCGAACAGGCTCTGGTGCGGGTGCAGGCTGAACACGCGTTCGCCGAGCAGGTCTGCCGCCCCGGCCTCGACCCGGCCGACCATCGCGTAGCCATATTTTACCGGATAAGGGAAGTCGCCCTCCTGGAAGGGGCAGCGCATGCGGGTCCGTTCGCTCGGAGGAACCCTGCCTTGGAACACCAGACCCTCGGTGCCGCGGCTGATGCCGCTGACCAGCGCCCGCACCCGGACCAGGCCCTCGGCCAGGGGCGCGAGCGCGGCGGCGCGCAGCTCGGCCCGGCCCGCGCCCACCGTCCACAGAGCCTGCGCCGTCTCGCTCAACCCGCTTCGCCCCTGTAAATAACGTTAGCCGCGCTCACCGTGCGCCCTTAACACGTCGCCCCATGGACCAAATCCTGAAATCGACCGCCGCCGACGCCGACGAGGCGAAATTGAAGGGCCGCCGCCTGCTGGTGCTGGCGCTGAACCTGGGCAGCATGGCCGCCCTGACCTGGGCCATGAGCCGGGTGCTGGATTCCCGCGGCTGGTCCGGGCCGACCCTGACCTTCTTCGTCATCTACCTGATCGGCCTGCCCTGGACCCTGCTGGGCTTCTGGAACTCGGCCATCGGCTTCGTCATCCTGCGGCTGTCGAAGGACCCGGTCGCCTACACCAACCCGGCCATGCGGATCACGCCGGCGGACAGCCCGATCACCACCCGCACCGCCATCTGCCTGTGCGTGCGCAACGAGGACGTCGCCGCTAGCTTCGCCCGTCTGCGCACCATGATCGACAGCGTGCTGGCCACCGGCCACGGCGCGCATTTCGACTTCCACGTGCTGAGCGACACCAGCGACTTCGAGATCGGCTGCCTGGAAGAGGTGATGTTCCTGGCCATCCAGGTCCGCTACCCCGGCGTCGGCCTGCGCTATCGCCGGCGGCGGCAGAACACCGGCTACAAGGCCGGCAACCTGGAGGAATTTGCCAAGCGCTGCGCCGAGCAGTACGCCCACATGATCGTGCTGGACGCCGACAGCGTGATGTCGGGCCGCGCCATGGTGCGGCTGGTGCGCGCCATGCAGGCCAACCCGCAGCTGGGCATTCTTCAAACCTTGGTCGTGGGCCGCCCGTCCGAGAGCGCCTTCACCCGCATCTTCCAGTTCGGCATGCGCCACGGCATGCGCGCCCAGACCACCGGCTCGGCCTGGTGGCAGGGCTCGGCCGGGCCCTACTGGGGCCACAACGCCATCATCCGCATCGCCCCCTTCGTCGCCCACTGCCAGCTGCCGACCCTGCCCGGCCCGCCGCCGATGGGCGGCGCGGTGCTCAGCCACGATCAGGTCGAGGCGGCGCTGATGCGCGGCGCCGGCTGGCACGTGCGGGTCATCCCCGACGAGATGGAAAGCTGGGAAGAGAACCCCACCAACCTGCCCGACTTCATCAAGCGCGACCTGCGCTGGTGCCAGGGCAACCTGCAGTACCTGGGCCTGCTGACCATGCCCGGGCTGAAGGGCATGGGCCGCTTCCAGCTGGTCAACGCCATCATGATGTACGCCGGCGCGCCGATGAACTTCTTGATGCTGCTCGCCGGCCTGGCCATCGCCGTGACGCCCAATCCGCCGGACTTCGCCACCAGCATGGCCTTCGTCCTCTATGCGACCGCCATGGCCCTGGGCTTCGCGCCCCGCTTCCTGGGCGTGTTCGACATCCTGCTGAGCGGCCAGGCCAGGCGCTACGGCGGCGTCGCGCGGCTGCTGGCCGGCTGCGTCCTGGACGCCGTCTTCACCCTGCTGATCGGGCCGGTGATGATGATCGCCCAGACGGTGTTCATCTGCGGCCTGGCGTTCGGCCGGCGGATGATCTGGGACGCCCAGAACCGCGAGGACCGCTCGATCAGCGCGCGCGAGGCCGTGCATGGCCTGTGGCCGCAGATGGCGTTCGGCCTGACGGCGGTGCTGGTCCTGGCCTTCACCCTGCCGGGGGTGATCCTGTGGGCGGCGCTGACCCTGGTCCCCTGCCTGATCGCCGCGCCCTTCACCTGCGTGACCTCGGCCCGCTGGTTCGGACGGCTGCTGACCCGCGCCCGCCTGTGCGCCATCCCCGACGAGCTGGCCCCGGCCTGGGAGCTCTTGGGCGGCGACGCCTGCCCGGTGTTCATCCCACCGGCGCCAAACCCGCTCGACGTGCGGTCGGCGCCAGCCGACGCCACAGCGTGAGAATAGCGGCATGAGCCCGCCGCAATCCCCGCGCCGCCGCAACGACCGATTGCGTCAGACGATCCTGAACTGGCTGTTCCCCTTCGGCGGGACGGTGGTGCTGCTGATCGCCTTCATCGTGGCGA
>JAQGII010000180.1 GCA_028291305.1 Caulobacteraceae bacterium | reverse complement strand
TCGAGCACAAAGCTCATCGACGGCCTTCCTGGATCCAGTCGGCGACGGCCTCAGGATCGACGCCCTTCACCAGGTCGAACTGCTGCATGGCGCGAACCGAGTCTCCGGCGCGCCCGACGGTCTGCTGGGTAGGCACGAGGTCGGCGACCGGCTTGCCCCGCACGGTGATGGTGATGCGATCGCCATGCCCCACCTCGCGCAAAAGTTGCGGAAGGTGGGTCTTGGCGTCGTAGGCGCCGACTTCGCGATGCATGATGACCTCTAATAGACTAGTCTTCAGACCAGTCTATCTAGGCCATAACGAAACCGAGTCAAGGTCAGGCCCGGGGCTCGATCAATCCTGCCAGCCTTGAAGGCGGCGACCTTATCCGGTGGTCCCGCCGCCCTCTCTGGCCAGTGGATCAAGAGCAGAAGGCCGCGGCCGGTGGCTCTGGTTCGCGTCGCGGACATCAGCGAATTCAACCGCTTGATTGCGAAACCTTCTGGAGATCAATCCGCCAGCCAGATCGGCGGTGCGCGGAGGCACTTGCCGAGGTCTGGATCGATAGCGAGTTCCCAGCCGCGAGGTCGCTTCTGGTGCAGCGCCACATCATGCTCGGCGAGCAGCATTAGGAAGGCCCCGATCGATGAGCCAGCCGCATAGCAAAGTCATTGAAATTTGGAGCGGGCGGCGAGAATCGAACTCGCGACATTCAGCTTGGGAAGCTGACGTTCTACCTCTGAACTACGCCCGCATCGGCGCGGCGATGATTAGCCGGTCTTCCCGCCCGGCTCAAGGCGGGCGCAACGCCGCAGGACGGGTCCGGCCGGCGCGCCGCTCAGCGATATACGCACGCCCCGGGCCTTCAGCGCACCGCGGGCGCGGGGAAGCCGCACCCCGATTAAAGGTTGTTTTGCACCTGGCGTGCGACCTTGCGGACCTTGGGAGAGCCCGATGGACCGCGCGGAAGCCGAACGTATCGCCGAGCTTGTGGACTACGGCGTGCTCGACACCGCGCCGGAGGAGGCGTTCGACCGCCTGACCGCCCTTGCGGCCGAGCTGTTCGACACGCCCATCGCCCTGATGACCCTGATCGACCGCGACCGCCAGTGGTTCAAGTCGCGCCGCGGCCTGGAGACCTGCGCCACCGACGAGCGCAGATGGTCGTTCTGCGCCCGGGCCATCGAGCAGGGCCCGGACGCCGTGATGGTGGTAGAGGACGCCGCCGCCGATCCGCTGCTGTGCTCCAACCCCCTGGTGGTGGATGGGCCCAGGATCCGCTTCTATGCCGGCGCCGTCCTGACCACGCCGAGCGGACACAACCTGGGCACGGTCTGCGTGATCGACACCAAGCCCCGCGCCACCCCCCTGCCCAGCCGGCTGAACCGCCTGCGCACCCTGGCCAAGATCGCCGTCGATGAACTGGAGCTTCGCCGCTCCAACCGCGCCGCCCGCGAACGGCGCCGGATGCTGGACCTGGCCGAGACCATGGCCGGGGTCGGCCACTGGCGGATCGATCTCGCCGCCGAACGCATGATCTGGTCCGACGCGGTCTACGCCATCCACGGTCTTCCCCCGGGCTCCAGCGCCCCCTCGTTCAGCGAGGGCCTCGACTACTACCATCCCGACGACCGGCAGGGGGTGGTCGACAAGGTGCAACAGGCCGTCGCCACCAAGGGCAGCTTCCAGTTCCAGTTCCGGCTGAACCGCGCGGACGGCGAACTGCGCCACGTCATCGCCAAGGGCGTCTGCGATCTGGACCCGGCCGGCGAGGTGATGGCGGTAATCGGCGTGTTCCAGGACGTCACCGACCAGGTGCGCAACCTGGAGGATATCCGCAGGAGCGAGGCCCAGTACCGGCTGCTGGCCGAGAACGCCTCCGACCTGATCATGCGCAGCGACGCGGCTGGGCGCCTGACCTACGTCTCGCCGGCGGCCGGACCGATCACCGGGCGCCGGCCGGAGGACCTGCTCGGCCAGCGCTGGTCCGACCTGCTGCATGCCGAGGACGCCCAGCCCATCGAGGCCGCCATGGCGGCGCAGCTGGCGGGGCGCGGCGCGGTCCCGCCGCAGCCGATCGAATACCGCCTGGTCCGCCAGGACGGGCGGACCCTGTGGCTGGAGGGGCGGCCCACTTTCGCCCTCGACGCCGAGGCCGGCGCGACCGCCGGGATCACCGACGTGGTGCGCGACATCACCGCCCGCAAGCAGGCCGACGAGGAGCTGGAGCAGGCGCGGATCGAGGCCGAGGCGGCCGCGGCGGTCAAATCGGATTTCCTGGCCAACATGAGCCACGAACTGCGCACGCCGCTGACTGCGGTGCTGGGCTTCTCCGCCCTGATCGCCGAAGGCGCGGACCTCAGCCCCGCCAACAGGAGCTACCTGGCCCGGATATCCAACGCCGGCGAGGTGCTGCTGGCCACCGTCAACGACATCCTCGACTTCTCCAAGCTGGAGTCCGGCCAGGTCGATATCAAACCCCTCCCCGTCTCGCCGGCCAAGGTCGCCGGCGACATGCTGGACCTGTTCGCGCTGCAGGCCGCCGACAAGAACCTGGACCTGACGGCCGAGGGCCTGGACGCCCTGCCGCCGGCCGCCGCCATCGACTCCGACCGGGTGCGCCAGATCCTGCTCAACCTGCTGGGCAACGCCGTCAAGTTCACTTCGGCCGGAGGCGTACGCCTGGAGGCCGGCTACGACCCCGGGCGCGAGCGCCTGAGCTTCGCCGTGGTGGACAGCGGTCCCGGCATCGCCGCGCAGGACGCCGACCGCCTGTTCCGCCGCTTCTCCCAGGTCGACGGATCGACCACGCGCCGCTTTGGCGGGACCGGCCTGGGGCTGGCGATCTGCAAGGGCCTGGTGGAGGCCATGGGCGGCGAGATCGGCGTGGACAGCACCGTCGGCTCGGGCTCGCGGTTCTGGTTCTCCATTCCGGCCCCTCTGGCCGCCGACGTCGCCAGCCAGGCGGAGGCGTGCGCCGAGCCCTCCATGATCCCGCCCGGATGCCGCGTGCTGCTGGCCGAGGACAACCACGTCAACCGCGCGCTGGTGCGCACCGTGCTGGAGGGGCTGGAGGTCGAGCTGACCGAGGCCTGCGATGGGCTGGAGGCGGTCACCGCGGCCCAGGAGGCGCCGTTCGACGTGATCCTGATGGACCTGCGCATGCCCCGCCTGGACGGGGTGGCCGCCGCCCGCCGCATCCGCAGCGAAGACGGACCCAACATATGCGTGCCGATCATCGCCTTCTCGGCCGACGTGACCGCCCGGATGCAACCGGGGCTGTTCGACGCCCTGGTGGCCAAGCCCCTGTCGGCGGCGGCCCTGATCCGGGCCCTGGCCAATGTGCTGACGCCCCAACATCCGGCCATCCCGGAGACCCTCGATGTCGCTCGATAGGTCCAGGACCCGCATCTTCGTCGCCGAGGACGACCCGGCGACGCTGGAGCTGATCGTCACGCGCCTAAGCGTGGCGGGCTATGCGGCCCTCTATGCGCGCGACGGCCTGCAGGCGGTCAGCGGCATCCTGTCCAGCCGACCCCACGCGGTGATCCTGGACGTCAACATGCCCGGGCTGGACGGCTTCGGCGTGATGCGCAAGCTGCGCGAGAACCCGGCCGCCCCCCGCCGGATGCCGATCATGGTGCTGACCGCGCGCAATTCCCCCGAGGACGTGCGCCGGGCCCTCCAGCTGGGGGCGCGCGACTTCCTGTCCAAGCCGTTCAGGGACGCGCAACTGCTGGACCGCGTCGCCCGGCTGCTGCGCGCCGGACCGGTCGCCGCCAAACCGGTCGTCTACATCTAGGCTAAAGCCAAGGCTTGAAGTGCTTGGAGAGCTTCAGGCCCTGCCCCTGGTAGTGGGACCCGTCCTGGCCATAGAGGCGCTGGGGCCGCTCGGTGAGGGGTTCGAACACCAGCCGCGCCACCGTCTGTCCGTCTTCCAGGAGGAACGGCGTCTCGTGGCTGCGCACCTCCAGCACCCCCTTGGAGCCGACGCTCTCAGTCTCCTCGGCGCCGAAGCCGGGGTCGAAGAAGCCGGCGTAGTGGACGCGGAACTCCCCGACCGAGGGATCGATCGGCGTCATCTCGGCGGCCTGCAGCACGGGGATCTGCACCGCCTCCTTCGACGCCAGGATGTAGAATTCGCCGGGATCAAGCAGCAGCTCGCCGTGGCGCGCCTCGAGCGGCTCCCAGAAGTCGCGCGGATCGTGGCCGTCTTCCTTGTCCAGGTCGATGACGCCGGCGTGACGGCGGCCGCGGAAGCCCGCCAGGGTCTGGGTCAGGTACAAGCCCTCGCTGTTGGTCTACTGGCGCGGCGGCTCGCCGCTCTTGAGGCGCTGCTGGTTCAGCCGCGTGGCGGCCCGCGGCAGCTCCGAGAAGGTCTGCGGCGCGATCTCGACATACATCGGCCCGTCATAGCCCTCGGCCACGTCGTCGAAGGCGCGGCTGTGGTCGGTGAGCAGGCGCACGAACACGTCGACCCGGCCGGTGGAGCTCTTGGGATTGGCCCGCGCCGCGACCCCGGCGGGCAGCTTCAGCCGCTCCTGCAGCTCGGCGATGTAGACGCATCCCTTCTCGAACACCGCGCCGGTGGTGAGATCGAGCTGGTGCATCGCAACATCTTTCAACCGCTCCGCCACCCGGCGGCCGAGCCCCGGCAGGAAGGAGGCGCGCACCCGCCAGGCCCGCTCGCCGAGCCGCAGGTCGAGGCTCGCCGGCTGCACCTGGTCGTGGTCGAAGGGCGTCTGCGACATGACGGCGCCCTGGCGAATCAGGGCGTCGATGGCTTGGGAGGGCAGGATGCCGGGCGCGCCCAGGTCGAGCGCGCCGATGGGGGAAGGAGTCAGCAGGGTCATTCCGCAGACACTCGCCGCCCCGTCCGCGTCTGTCCAGAGTCTCACGACAATCGCGGCCTTGACCTGACCCCCCTCGGCGCCTTTCATGCCGCGCTTCGAAGGGAACCCCCATGGCGAGCGACGGCGAACCTACCGATCCCAACAGCTGGGAGACGGCCACCAAGCTGATCCGCGGCGGCATCAGCCGCTCGATGTTCGGCGAGACGGCCGAGGCCCTCTACCTGACCCAGGGCTTCGTCTACGACAGCGCCGAACAGGCCGACGCGCGCTTTGCGGGCGACGAGCCGGGCTATGTCTATTCGCGCTACGCCAACCCCACCTGCCGCATGTTCGAGGAACGGCTGGCGCTGCTCGAAGGCGCCGAGACCTGCCGTTCCGCCGCCTCCGGCATGGCCGCCGTGGCCATGGCCATCCAGGGCCTGGTCAAGGCCGGCGACCACATGATCGCGGGCCGGGCCCTGTTCGGCTCGTGCCGCTGGATCGCCGCCAACTGGCTGCCGCGCTTCGGCGTCGAAACCAGCTTCGTGCCGGGCTTCGACATCCAGGCCTGGCGCGACGCCGTGCGGCCCAACACCACCCTGCTGTTCATCGAAACCCCGGCCAACCCCTTGCTGGAGATGACCGACATCGCGGCGGTCTGCGCCCTGGCCAAGGAGATCGGGGCCAAGGTCATCGTCGACAATGTGTTCGCCACGCCGATCTTCCAGAAGCCGCTGGAGCTGGGCGCCGACATCGTCGTCTATTCCGCCACCAAGCATATCGACGGCGGCGGCCGGGTGTTGGGCGGGGCCCTGCTGGGCAAGGCCGCGCTGATCGAGGAGGCCTACCGCGACCCCTTCCGCCACCTGGGCCCGGCCCTGTCGCCGTTCAACGCCTGGGTGCTGCTGAAGGGCATGGAGACGCTGGACCTGCGCGTGCGCCGCCAGAGCGAGACGGCGGCGATGCTGGCCGACCTGATGGGCGAGCACGCCAAGGTGAAGCGCATCTTCTATCCGACCCACCCGAGCCATCCGCAGATCGACATCGTCAGGAAGCAGATGACCGGCGGCAGCAACATCGTCAGCTTCGACGTCGGTGACGCGCGCGCCGCCTTCAACGTGCTGAACGCGCTGGAGTTGGTGGACATCTCCAACAACCTCGGCGACGCCAAGTCGATGGCCACCCATCCGTGGACCACCACCCATCGCTCGACGCCCGAAGAGGAACGGCTGGCGATCGGCCTGACCGACGGCTGCATCCGCCTGAACGTGGGGCTGGAGGGCGCCGGCGACCTGACCCGCGACCTGCTGCGGGCGCTGGACCGGGCCTAGCCGCGATGACCACCATCCAGCAACGCATCCCCCGCCGCGGCCGCTCCGCCGACGTCCCCGTCTACGTCCAGGAGACGCGGGGCATCACCGTGCGCGTGACGCCCAGCTTCCTGCCCGAGCAGTCCAGCCGCGAACGGGGCCGCTATGTGTGGGCCTATACGGTGGAGATCGAGAACCGCAGCACGGCCGAGGTGCAGCTGGTGTCGCGCCACTGGATCATCACCGACGCCCTGAACCGCACCGAAGAGGTCAAGGGCGCGGGCGTGGTGGGCGAGCAGCCCGAACTGAAGCCCGGCGAGGCCTATCGCTACGCCTCCGCCTGCCCGCTGACCACGCCGTCGGGGATAATGCGCGGCAGCTACCGCATGGTCACCCCCGAAGGCGACACCTTCGAGGTCCACGTCCCGCAGTTCTCCCTGGACCTGCCGGACGCGCGCAAGCGGATGAACTGAGGCCGGCCGGCGGCGGACCCGACTGCCGCTAATCCACCGCCTGCGGCTCGATCTCGTAGGTGCGCGAGCAATATTCGCAGGTGACGCGGATCTTGCCGTCGGCCTCCACCATGTCCCTGCGCTCGTCGGCGCCGAAGGATTGCAGCACGCCCAGGATGCGGTCGCGCGAGCAGCGGCAGAAGGCGCGCAGCGGCCGGGGCTCGAACAGGCGCACGCCGTCCTCGTTGAACAGGCGCCAGAGCAGGGTCTCGGGCGGCACGGTCGGATCGACCAGCTCGTCCTCGCCCAGGGTCTCGAACAGGGCCTGCGCCCGCTCCCAGACGTCCTGGGTCGGCCCGCGCGCGTCGTCCTCGGCGATGTTCTGCAGGAGCATGCCGCCGGCGCGCCAGACGAAGCCCTTGTCGGTCGCCAGCTGGGCCACCGCCAGGCGCACCCGCGTCGGGGTCTGCTCGGACTGGTCGAAATACTGCTCGGCGCACAGGGCCAGGGTCTCGCCCTCGATCGGCGTGATGCCCTGGTAGCGCTCCGTGTCCGGCCCCTGGTCGATGGTCATGACGAACACGCCCTCGCCCAGCAGGGTGCGCGCGCCCGGACGCACGAAGCCCTTGGACGCCTCGGCCACCCGTTCGGCGTCATAGCGGCAGTAGCCGCGCAGCGAGCCTTCGGTGTCGTAGTCGCACACCACATAGGCCACCGGCCCGTCGCCCTGGGCCTGGACGATCAGGCGGCCCTCGAACTTCAGGCTGGAGCCGACCAGGGCGGCCAGGGCGCAGGCCTCGCCCAGCAGGTTGGCCACCGGCTCGGGATAGGCGTGCCGGGTCAGGATGTCGTTGACGACGTCGGACATGCGCGCGACGCGGCCGCGCACGGGCCAGCCCTCGATCTGGAAGGCGGCGACGAGGTCGTCGTTGGCGGGAGGCTGCGGCTGGGCCGCGGGACGGGACTGGGTCAAGACTGGAGCCTGGCTGGAAGGATTGGCCCCAAGATAGGGAGTCGGGACCGCCGATGCGAGCGGTGACCGGCTAGCGGCCGTTGAGCCACGCGCGCAGCCGCTGCCGCAGGCGCTGGACGCGGCTCAGCCGCAGCGAGACGGGACGGGGGTCGGCGTCGGCCTGCAGGAATTTCTGCACCTGCGCGCGGCGCTCCGCCGTCGGCGGCAGCAACAGCAGGTAGGAGACGAACCCCGCCTCCAGCGCGGATGCGGGATCGTCCTTGGGCAGGGGTTGAATCCAACCCTGATGATGGATGCGGTAGATGTCGCGGTCGCCGGCCGCCTCGCGCAGGATGGCGATGGGATCGCCGAAGCGCTGCCATTGCTCGAAGGCCATCTCCACCACCACCGCGGCGTCGGGCGAACGAGCCAACAGTCCGCGCATGCCCCTCAACGCCTGGGGCTCGAAGCCTTCCACGTCGATCTTGATCAGGTGGACGGACTGGTCCGCAGGGATCGCGTCGTCGAGGGCCACCACGGACACGCGAATCTCGTCCTCGACCCCCAGCTGGTCCTCATGGACGGCCCCGCCGCCCGGCTCGCGCCGCTGGAAGCTGAACCAGGTCTCGCCCGCTTCGGCGCCCACGGCCGCTTTGAACAACTGCGAGCGCTCCCGGAAGGCATTGATCATCACATTGTCGCTGAGGAAGTCGAACATGTGCGGATTGGGTTCGAAGCTGAACACCTTGCCCTCGGGCCCGACCCGCGCCCCGATCCTGACCGTGTAGTAGCCCATGTTGGCGCCCACATCGAGGAAGGTGTCCCCCGGGCGCGCCAGGGCGCAGAGGACGTCGTCGACGAAGATCTCCCAGTAGCCGCCGAGCAGGATCCACGGCGTGATGCTGCGGTCCTCGGTGTTCACATAGAAGAACTCGCCCGCAACGAGCTGGGTCAGGCCGCGGTTGCCGCCGAGATAGAAGTAGGGTCGCATATGGACTGCCTTGCCGCGCCGACTGACAGACGCCGACCCGGGTTTAGCCCGCATCGGGCCGGGCCGGAAGGGCCGTTTGGGGCGCGCTAGGTCCGCGGCGCCGCGCCGAAACACCAGGCCAGCACGGCCTTCTGGGCGTGGATGCGGTTTTCCGCCTCGTCCCACACCACCGACTGCAGGCCGTCGATCACCTCGGCGGCGACCTCGTCGCCCCGGTGCGCCGGCAGGTCGTGGAAGAACAGGGCGTCCTTGTGCGCCAGCGCCATCAGGGCGGCGTCTACCCGGTACGGGGTCAGGGCGGCGATGCGCGCCGCTTCGTCCTTGTCCCCCATCGACACCCAGGTGTCGGTGATCACCGCGTCGGCGCCGGCCGCCGCCTCGCGCGGGTCACGGGTCACACGGATGCGCGCACCGGCCGCGGCGGCCCGCTCGAGGTCGGCGGCGTCGGGCGGATAGGCGGCGGGGGCGGCGATGTTCAGGGTAAAGCCGAACGGCGCGGCGGCGTGGATGAAGCTGGAGCAGACGTTGTTGCCGTCGCCCAGCCAGGCCAGGGTGCGCCCGGCCACCGGTCCGCGATGCTCCTCATAGGTGAGCAGGTCGGCCAGGATCTGGCAGGGATGGCTCCTGTCGGTCAGGCCGTTGATCACCGGCGCACCGGAGGCGGCGGCGAAGGCTTCCACGTCGGCGTGGCTGTTGGCGCGGATCATCACCGCGTCCACCATCCGCGACAGCACCTTGGCCGTGTCCTCGATGGTCTCGCCGCGGCCCAGCTGCATGTCGGCGGCGGTGGCGATCACGCTGTCGCCGCCCAACTGCCGGATGGCCGCATCGAACGAGAAGCGGGTGCGGGTGGAGTTCTTCTGGAAGATCATCGCCAGGGTGCGGCCGGCGGCCGGGGCGTCGTCGTCGACCCGGCCCTTGGTCCAGCCGGCCCGCGCAAGCTTGCGCCGCCGCGCCTCGTCCAGCAGGGCCCGCAGTGTGGCGCCGTCCAGCGCCCAGAGGTCGATGAAATGGCGGATAGGCCCGCTCACCCGGCGGCTCCCGCAGGCGCCGCCGCCTGGGCGCGGGCCGCGCGGCAGGCCGCCTCGAGCTTCTCCACCACCTCGCGGGCCTCATCCACCGTCATGATCAGGGCGGGCAGCAGGCGCACGCAGTTCTCGCCGCCGCCGGCGATGAGCAGGCGTTGGTCGCGCGCCAGGGCCATGAACTCGCGGTTGTTGGGGATCAGCTTTAGACCGATCAGCAGCCCCTTGCCGCGGACTTCGGCGATGACGTCGGGATAGCGGTCCTTCAGGCCCGACAACTGTTGGCTGAAATAGCCGGCGACCTGGCGCACATGTTCAAGGGTCTCCGGCTTGGAGACCTCATTGAACGCGGCCAGACCCACGGCCATGGCCAGCGGGTTGCCGCCGTAGGTGGAGCCGTGGGTGCCCACGGTCATGCCCGAGGCCGCCTTGTCGGTGGCCAGGCAGGCGCCCACGGGGAAGCCGCCGCCAAGCGCCTTGGCTACGGTCATGATGTCCGGTTCGACCCTGGCCCATTCGCAGGCGAACAGCTTGCCGGTGCGGCCCATGCCGCACTGGATTTCGTCGAAGATCAGCAGGGCGCCGGCCTCGTCGCAAAGCCGGCGGATGGCCCGCAGGTCCTGGTCGGAGAAGGCGCGCGCGCCGCCCTCGCCCTGCACCGGCTCCAGCATGACGGCGGCGGTGGTCGGCCCGACGGCGGCCTTCAAGGCCTCCATGTCGCCGAACGGCAGGTTGATATAGCCCGGCAGGCGCGGGCCGAAGCCCTCCAGATAGGCCGGATTGCCCCCCGCGTTGACCGCCGCATAGGACCGGCCGTGGAAGGCGCCCTCGAAGGTGATGACGTCGATCCGCTCGGGCGCGTCCTTGGCGTGGTATTTGCGGGCAGCCTTCAGGGCCAGCTCGATGGCCTCGGTGCCGGAGTTGGTGAAGAAGACCACGTCGGCGAAGGTCTCGTCGCACAGCCGCGCCGCCAGGGCCTCCTGTTCGGGGATGCGGTAGATGTTGGAGACGTGCCACAGCTTTTCGCCCTGGTCCTTCAGGGCCTGCACCAACTTCGGGTGGGCATGGCCCAGCCCGTTCACGGCGATCCCCGCGACGCAGTCGAGGTACTCGTCGCCTTCCGTCGAATACAGGCGCACCCCGACGCCTCGCTCGAAGGCCAAGGTCGGACGGCTGTACACGCCCATGATGTGGCTGGACGAGGGGTTCGGGTCGGTGTGCGTGGAAGCCGGGCCGGACAAGGGCGCCTCCCAAAAACGAGAGGTCCCCGGGCGCGAACCCGGGGACTGGAAGGCGGGCAGTTTTCGTTCGCGATAAAGCCGCTGTCAATCGCGGCGGCGTGACGGACTAGCCGGCGGGGACCAGGAGCCCGATAGCTTCCCGCAAATCTTTGAAATAATATGGTTTTTCTAGGAAGCGGATCGTGCCGCAGTCGTCCAGCCTGCGGGCGGCGGCGACCGTATCGGCGCCGGTGGTGACGATGACCGGCAGATCGGAGCGTCGATCGAGCAGCTTGCGGATCACCTGTTCGCCCGGTTGGTCGGGCAGACCGAGGTCGATCATCAGGGCGTCGATGCGGTCCAGGCCCTCGTCGGCGATACCCAGCGCTTCCGCGGCGTTGCCGGCCTCGAGCACCTCGCAGCCGATGTTGGCCAGCATCTCGGCGGCGATCATCCGGATCAGCGGCTCGTCCTCCACCAGCAGGATCCGGCGCGCGCGTCGCGGCTGGGCGTTGTCGGGCATTACTTCCCCTTATGGACGGGCGTCACGGCGATCCCATCGACGGTCAAGCTTCGCAGACGGGTCAAACGCCAGCTGAAAACGCCGGTTCCATACCCCGGGAAAATTGCAGCCGCGGCCTTTTTTTGCTGCATCGCGGCATAAAAGGTTGCGATCCACCGCAACGCAGCATATTTTGACCATGCCCATCCTGGGCGTTTCCTCCCTATGACTGGCCGCGCCTTCGGGCGCGGCCTTTTTTCTTTGTCGCGGCCAGCGCCTGCCGCGCCCGCCCAAAGCCTTGCCTCTGTTAATGTTTTGTCCGCGGGGCGGCAGCGGCGGCGGCAATCGTGGACGCCTTGACCGGGGCGCCTTGCGCCTTGGCCTCGCCCAACAGGGCGGCGCAGTCGGCGTCCTTGGCCAGGGCCGGCCCCACGAACGGCAGGATCGCGGCCAGCGGCGCCAGCACCGCGCCCACCGCCGCGGCGATGCCCACCTGCCCCGCCACCTTGCCCGCGTCCACGCCCACCTTGGGATGCAACAGCGTGCCCTTCAGGGTGATCGGGGCCCACAGCCGCAGGAGACGCGGCTTCTTGGTTTGGCCCTCCAGGCGCAGGTCGAGGGTTTCGGTCGCTAGATTGACGACGCCCTTGCCGGTGGCCCGCACCACGCTGGTGTCGAACACGGCGTCGCTCACCGACATCACCCCGTTCTTCACGTCGAACTGCGCCACCGCGCAGCGCAGGTCGGTCTCCCGCTGGTCCTTGGACAGCAGCAGATAGAGACCGTTGGCCACGTTGATGCCCAACAGCTCGGCGAAGGCCTGACGGATCTTGCCGTGCGGCGCCACCAGCACCACCTTGCCGTTGGCGCTGGACGCCGCCTTGTGGATGGTGTCGCCGAGGCCGTGCAGTTGCGCGCGGGCTTCCAGCGTTCCTTCGATCGGCGGCTGACCGGCCTTGCCGGGCACGAATTGCTGGATGGCCACGTTGGTCACCCTGACGTCCATGTCCGTCTCGGGCACGGCCTTGCGGCCATCGATGCGGACGCGCCCGGCCAGGCGGCCTTGCGGGAAGTCGAATTCCACCGGATCGAGGGTTAGGAGGCCGTCGTTCAGCTTCAGGTCCAGGGCGAACCGGCTGAGCGGCCATTTGGTGGTCTTCACCGACCGGGCCCGGTAGCGCACGTCGGCGTCCATCACCCGCAGGCGGTCCTTGTAAAGTTGCGCGTCGGGCAGCAGCCGGCCGCTGGAGGTCGGGGACGGCGCCTGGGCGGAGGTCTTGACCGCGGAAGCCTTGGGCCCGCCGCCGATCACGGCCAGCAGATCGCTGAACACCAGGCGGCGCGACTGCATATCCGCCATCACCTTGCGCCGGCCGTTGACCTTGTCGACGGTGAGGGAGCCCTCCAGGTCGCTGTCCCCGACCGAGCCGCGCACGCCGCTGAAGTCGAAACGCGTGTTCTTGCGGTCGAAATGGGCGTCCAGACTATAGGGGGGCGTGGCCGGGAAGACGATGCCGGTCAGGAAATAGAGGTTGGCCAGGTTCGCGCCCTTAGCGGTGATCTGGCCGCTCAGGTCGCCGAGGTTGAACGGCCGCGCCAGAATCCCGTCGGCCAGGATGTGAGTCGTGCCGCCGGTGACGTCCAGATGGAACGGATAGGGCTTGTCCTGCTCCACATGAACCAGCGGGCCGCCGTTGACCTTCAGCAGGAAGGGCTCCTTGTTCAGCGAGCCCTGGCCGACCAACTCGAAGCCCTGGTGGCCGGGTCCCGCGTTCTCCCTGGCGTTGACCGTGCCGGTCAAGGTCATGTTGCGGCGGGCGTCCTTCAGGGTCAGGCGGCCGTCGTTGATGATGAAGTCCTGGATCGGCGGCAGTTTCGCCGGCTTGTCCGATGGAGCGTTGCTCAGCCGCCAGTTGGCGTCGTCCTGGGCGTCGCGGATCAGGTCGAACCGCGGATGCTCCAGGTCCACCAGGGGCAGCTCGACGCGGCCGGCGAACAGGGGCAGCAGCTTCACCTTGAGGGTCAGCTCGTCCACCGTCGCGGTGTCGCCCGGCCCCGCCCAGGCCGGGTTGCCGATCTTCAGGCCACCGACCATGGCGGTGGGCGTCCATGACAGCAGATGGACCTTGAGGTCGCCGTCGAGCCGGACGGCCCGGCCGGTCCGCGCCGAGGCATAGCGTCCGATCGGGCCGCGCAGCCAGTTCCAGTCGAACAGCAACAGGAACACCACGATCGCCAGCACCAGGAGGCCGAGCACGCCGCCGCCGATGGCGAGGCCGCGATGGCGGCGATGCCACGCGGGCCTGCTTTGTGCGCCCGGCAAGGCGGTGCGGTCCTGCTGCATGCTCTCGGCGTCCTTCCGCATGGAAGCGTCCGGGCCGAGCATTGCGTTCCCAGAAGCGAAATCAGCGGCCGGTGGTTAAGGCTCAATCAACTCCTGGTGGTGCAGTTTCGGGCCGGTGGGGGGCTTTCCGGCATGTCGACCGTATCAGAAATCGCGAATCACCCAGTTGCGGGGGAGCCCCTGCAACTCGACGCCGTCCTCGATCTGGGGGCCGCCGAACGGCTGCACGCCCAGCTGATGGGCCTGCGCGGCCGCCCCCTCGAGATCGACGCGTCCGCGGTCGAGCGGCTGGGCGGACTTTGCGTGCAGGTGCTGTTGTCGGCGCAGAAGACCTGGGCGGCGGACGGCGCCGCCATTCGCCTCGCCGCCGCTTCGCCGACTTTCGAGCAGACCTGGGCCCTGTTCGCCGCGCCGCCGTTCGCCTGCGACCCCGCCCCCCAGCAAGGAGCACACGCTTGAGCAAGATCATCCTCACGGTCGACGATTCCCGCACCATGCGCGACATGCTCGCCCTGGCCCTGGGCGACGCCGGATTCACCGTGGTGCAGGCCGTGGACGGCGAGGATGGCCTGGCCGTCCTGGACGCCCATTCGGCCAAGGTCGATGTGATCATCACCGACATCAACATGCCCAAGCTGGACGGCTTCGGCTTCATCGAAGGCGTCCGCAAGGACCAACGCCACCGGGCCACGCCGATCCTGGTGCTGACCACCGAAAGCGACGGGGCCAAGAAGGATCGCGCGCGGCAGGCCGGGGCGACCGGCTGGATCGTCAAACCCTTCAATCCCGACAAACTGGTCGACGCCATCCGGCGCGTCGCGGCTTAACGAGGCGCCCGTGGACCCGCTTGCCGCCATCAAAGAGACCTTCTTCCAAGAGTGCGAAGAGCAGCTGGCCGAGCTGGAGAGCGGCCTTCTGGCCGTGGAGGAAGGCGACCACGATCCGGAGCGGATCAATGCGGTGTTCCGGGCGGTCCACTCCGTCAAGGGCGGCGCCGGCGCCTTCGGCCTGGAGCCGCTGGTCCGCTTCGCCCATGTGTTCGAAACCGCTCTGGACCAGATGCGCTCCGGCGGCCTGGCGCCCGAAGACCATGTCCTGAAGGTGATGCTGCGGGCGGCCGACGTCCTGGCCGACCATGTGGTCGCCGCGCGCGGCGGGCCCGCGGTCGACGAGGCGCGCAGCACCCTGATCGCCGAGGAACTCGCCCAACTGACCGGCGATGACGGCGCCGGCGACGACGAGGATTTCGACATCGCCTTCCAGCCGCTGGGCTTCGACCTGGAGCTTCCGGGCGCCGGGGCGATGGACCTGGCGGGCCTGCCCGAACTGCCCAGCCTGGATGCTCCGGCCGCGTCGCACGCGTGGTCGGTGACGCTGAAACCGTTCGGCGAGCTCTACAGCCACGGCAACGAAGCCGGCCTGCTGCTGCGCGAGCTGCGCCGGCTGGGCGAGTTGGAGCTGACGCTGGACAGCACCGCCCTGCCCACCCTCGAGGCGATGGATCCGGCCGAAGGCTATCTGTCGTGGTCCGCGGTCCTGACCACCGAGGCCGGTGAAGAGTCCGTGCGCGAGGTGTTCGAATTCGTCGACGGCCATTGCGAGCTGGATATCCGCGCCGCCGAACCGGCCGAGCCCCCCATCGCCGACCTGCCGACGCTGGACCTGCCGACGCTTGATGCTGAACTCCCCGCCGCAGCGGCGCCGGCCTCCGAAGCCCCGGCTGACCTCGACATCGCGGCCCTGATCCGCCAGGCGCAATCGGCCGTGCAGGAACTGCTGACCGACG
>JAQGII010000152.1 GCA_028291305.1 Caulobacteraceae bacterium | reverse complement strand
TTGGGTAGGTATTTGCACCTACACATTGCTGATTGTCGCCCGCAGTACTTTCCTGACGGCGAACGGCGCCGCCGCCATCTGGCCGGCGGCGGGACTCTTGGCCGCCACCTTCTTGCTGACCGACAAGAAATACTGGCGCTGGATCCTGCTCGTCGGCGTGACCGACAATGCCATCGCCAACGGCTTTTTCGGCTTTTCCAGCCGCACCCTGGTCAGCCTCCCCGAAAGCCTGCTGCTGGTCTATCTGACGCGCCGCGCCTGTCCCCCAGGGCTGAATTTCGCCGAACCGCGCACCCTCGTGCTGTTCATGGTCAAGGCGCTGCTGCCCACCTGCCTGACCTCGGCGGCCGTGTTGTTCCTCCTGCCGGGCTCCGCCGCGCCCCTGCGCAGCGCGATGATGTGGTTCGCCGGGCATATATTGGGGGCCGCCATCACGGTGCCGGTCATGGTCACCCTGATGAGGCAGCGGCGCTTCAGCACCTTCCGGCGCCCGGCCTGGGAGCTGCCGGCCACCTGCTGCCTGATCACCGCCTACGTCGCCCTGCTGTTCTCGGGCCACAGCGCGGTGCTGTCCCTGCTGGTGTTCCCCATGGCGATGTTCGTGGCGTTCCGCTACGGCCCGGTGGGGGCCGCCTGGATGTCCAGCCTGATGATGGTCCTGGCGCTGGTGCGCATCTACACCGGCTTTTTTGGCCCGCCCCTGACCGATGCCGCCGAGATCCAGTGGGTGCAATTGTTCGTGGCGGTGGTCTTCCTGACCAGCCTGCCGGCGGCCGGCGCCCTGGCCTCCCTGCGTCGGATGCGGCGGCTCCTGGCCCGCCGCACCGAGATCGCCCGCATCGCCCGCCGCCGCGCCGACGCGGCCGTCCTGGCCAAGAGCGAGTTCCTGGCCAATATGAGCCATGAGATCCGCACGCCGCTGAACGGCGTGATCGGCCTCGCCGACGCCCTGTCGCGCACACCGCTGGACCGCGACCAACGCGAGATGCTGGGCATGGTGTTGAGTTCGGGGCGGGCGCTGAACAGTCTGCTGTCCGACGCCCTGGATCTGGCGCGCGCGGACTCCGGGGCCCTCAAGCTGACGTCGGAGCCGTTCGACGTGCGCGAGGCGGTCAGCGCCGCCTGCTACCTGTTCGCCAACCTGGCCAAGGACAAGGGCGTCGCCTTCAGCGTGGCTTTCGATCTGGACCACGACGGCGCCGCGGTGGGCGACGCCCTGCGCATCCGCCAGGTCGTCGCCAACCTGATCAGCAATGCGGTGAAGTTCACCTCGACGGGTTCGGTCGACGTCAAGGTCACCCTGCGCCGGCGCGGCGACCGGCACGGCCGGCTGCGCGTCGTCGTCACGGACACCGGCCCGGGCTTCGACGCCACCGTCAAAGCGCGCCTGTTCAACCGCTTCGAGCAGGGCGATGGCTCGGTGACGCGCAAGTTTGGCGGCACCGGCCTGGGGCTGGCGATCAGCCAGCGCCTGGCCGGGATGATGGGCGCGACCATCGACTGCCAGGCCACCCCCGGCGTAGGCGCGCAATTCACCTTCAGCGTCATGCTGCCGTTGCTCGACAAGCCGCTGGAGGCCGAGGAGGCCGCGCCTGCGCTCGACCTGCCGTCCGTGGAAGCGATCCGGCCCAGGGTGCTGCTGGCCGAGGACCATCCGGTCAACCAGCGGGTGATCCAGACAATCCTGGGAGACGGCTTCGAGATCACCATCGTCGCCGACGGACAGGCCGCGGTGGACGCCTGCGCCGCGGGGTCCTTCGACCTGATCCTGATGGACAGCCAGATGCCGATCATGGACGGGCTGTCCGCGATCCGCGCCATCCGAGCGCGCGAGGCGGCCGAGGACATGATCCGGACGCCGATCATCTCCCTGACCGCCGACGCCCTGCCGCAGCAGGTCCAGACCGCCCTGGCGGCGGGCGCCGACCGCCACCTGGCCAAGCCGATCACCGCCGGCAGCCTTCTGGCCTGCATGTCCGACGCCCTGCGTTGCGAGGCCGCCTGAACCTCCCGGGCCGAAGCGATCCTCTCGTCTGCGCGTTGCAGGAGGGGGCCCGTACCGTCAGGATGGGAGCGCCACCACAGGACGTCACATGAGCGATTCCCTACCCCCGCTTGAACAGCTCTCCATCTCCGATTCGCTGATCGACGAGGCCACCGGCCGGCTCGACATGGCTGCCCGCCTGGAAGGCCCCAACCACACTCTGTTTCTGGACGTGCGCCTGCCGAAGGGGGCCGAGGAGATCGACGGAGCCATGCTGTTCCTGATGCGCGCCGCGGTCGAACTGCACGCGGAGATCCAGGCCGGCGAGGAATTGTCGGACATCGAGGAGACCCTGGAGGACGCCCTCAAAAGCGACGACGAGCATGCGATCGACGAGGGCTGCGACATCTACCGCGGCCTGCTGGCGTCCAAGCTCAAGACCATCTGGCGCGGGCATTACGGCGACCAGAAGCTGGCCGATCTGAGCGCCGCCCAGCACAAGCCCTGGGCCGGCTGACGCCTCCGCGCGATGTGCAACCTCTTCGAGAACAAGACCACGTTCCGCGACCTGCTGGACGCGTTCGGTCAGCACCAGCCGCCGATCCTGAAGCCGGACCGGCACGCCGCGCCCAACCTGCAGCCGCTGGAGGCCGTGCGGCCCACCGACATGGCGCCGGTCGTGCGTGGCTTCGGGGACGGCGCCGAACTCACCGCGATGCGCTGGGGCTTCATCGCCGACCGGCCGAAGGCCGGACCCGTGACCAATTTCCGCTCGGAAGGCCGCCGCTTCGAGCAGGGGCGCTGCCTGGTCCCCGCCACCGCCTTCTTCGAATTCACCGGCGCCCGCCACCCCAAGACCCGCTGGCGGTTCACCGAAGCGGGCCGGCCCTGGTTCTGCCTGGCGGGGCTGTGGCGCGCCTATGAGACAGCCGACGGCGCCAGCGAGCGCTTCACCCTGTTGACCACCGAACCGGGGCCGGACATGGCGCCCTATCACGACCGCCAGGCGGTGGTGCTGGCGCGTGAGGTCTGGCGTGACTGGCTGACTGGCGCCCGGCCGCAGGACGAACTGCTGCGCCCGGGAGCGGCGGGAACGCTGGAGGTGAGGCGGGATTCGCCGGAGCGCGAGGCCCTTCCCGCCCTGCCGCTGTTCGGCGCGTTGTGATCCCGATCACCGACAGGCTGTCGATCGAGGACGACGAGGTGGAGGTGCGCCACGCCCGCGCCAGCGGTCCCGGCGGCCAGCACGTCAACAAGACCTCCACCGCCATCGAACTGAGGTTCGACGTGCGCGGCTCGCCGACCCTGCCGCCGGACGTTAGCGCGCGGCTGGAGAAGCTGGCCGGCAGCCGGCTGACCCTGGACGGCGTCCTGGTGCTGTTCGCCCAGGGCTCGCGCTCGCAGGAGATGAACCGGCAGGAGGCGTTGGAGCGCCTCGTCGAATTGATCCGGCGCGCCGCCGAGCGGCCCAAGCCGCGCAAGCCGACCAAGCCGACCTATGCGTCGAAGCTGCGCCGGCTGGAGGGCAAGGCCAGCCGGTCGGGGGTCAAGGCGCGGCGCGGCAAGCCGGCCCTGGATTAGGTCTTGTTGGGGCGGCCGGCCACCAGATCGCCGAAATGCTTGTCTTCACGCTCGAGACGCCCTTCCACCGCCTCCAGCACGAGCTGGGCGTCGGCCATCCCCACCCGCAGGGCGGGCGGGGCGTCGGGCTGTTCGATCCAAGCCTGGGCGATGGCGGTCTTGAGGGCGGCGACCAGACTGGGCTGGCCGTCGGCTTCGCGCTGACGCTCCAGCTGGGCGATCAGTTCGCTGACCAGCACGAGGCTGGCTTCTTCGCTGATGTTGGCGAATCGAATCATGGCGTCGATGAAACGCCCGCTGGCGGGGGAGCCAGAAGGCGTCCTTTACGTTGAGAGGCTGAAGTCCGTTGCGGCCTAGGTAGGCAGGCCGACTCTTGGGCGCCAGGGCCGGGACCCCATTTTGGGTCAAAAAGGGACAGCTTGCGGGGCAGTCGCCGCCGGATGGCGGATTCATCCTAGTCGCGCTGCCCGGTCTTTTCGGACATCTGGGCGATCGTATCCATGGCCGTGGTCATGCGGCGGATCTCACGACCGGCGGCTTGCACGAATTCGCGGTTGCCCCTCAGCTCCAGGAGAGGCGGAAAGGTGCGCACGCCCCGGCTGTCCTGCGCCAGATGCCCCTCCGCCACCAGATGGGCGATCTTGCGCCGCACGGTTTCGCGGGGCAGTCCGGTGGCCTCGGCGATGGCGCGGGCGCTGACCGGGTGGTGCGCCTCCTCCGGCAGGGGACTGCCGCTCTCGATCAGGGTGATCAGGTCGTCGCTGCGCAGGTAGCGGCCGACGCTGGCCAGGGCCACCGACCAGTAGATCAGGATCGCCTCGTAATCGTGGCCGTAGGTGTCGCCCGCGGCGCGCATGATGCGCACCAGCCCTTCGACGGTGATCAGCCCCTGGGCCGCCATCAGTCCCCGCGGCGGCGCCTCCGGCTTCATCGCTCCCCCCGACGCGCGCGGACCGAATGCCGCGCGCGGCCAATATCCCAAAGATCGGCGTTCGATGGAATGGCCTTGATCGGGTTGAGCGGGCTCAGAGCCATCCCTTCCACTTGAACCAGGCCAGGGGGATCAGGGCGCTGGTCACGATCACGAGCAGCCCGAAGGGATACCCCAGGGTCCAGTTCAGCTCGGGCATGACCTTGAAGTTCATGCCGTAGACGCCGGCCATCAGGGTCGGCGGGATGCCGACGATGGAGGCCACGGTGAGGACCTTGAAGATGTCGTTCTGCGAGATGGTGATGAACCCCAGCACCGCGTCCAGCAGGAACTGCACCTTGTTCGCCAGGTGGCCCTCGTAGTCGTTCAGCGACAGGATGTCCTGGCGCACCGCCTTGAGCCGCGCCGCGATCGGATCGGGCGCCGGCGCGTGGCGCACCTCCAGCACGAAGGGCACGATGCGGCCCACGCCCAGCAGCACGTCGCGGATGAGCGACAGCCGCTCGCCGATGCGTCCGACCTTGGACAGGCTGTTGCGCTGGAACAGTTCCGACCTGTTGGTGTCCCGCTTGCGCTGCTTGGAGTGAAAGACGCTGCGCGACACCTGGTCCAGTTCGGCGGCCGCGGCTTCCAGCAGGTCGGCCACCCGGTCGACGATCGCCTCGAACAGGCAGGTGAACACCCCCAGGCTTGTCAGCTCGTCCTCGTCCTCGTCCTCCAGCGCATGGACGGCGGCGGCGTCGAACGCCACGAACTTGTCGAAGCGCACCGTCAGCAGGTGCGTCTCCGTCAGGACGAACCCCGCTGGCGACAGGTGCGGCGCCTCCAGGCCGGCCATCAGGGGCGTCGACAGGGACAGCGCCTTGCCCACCCGTTGCAGGCGGCTGGAGGCCTCGATGGCGCTGAGCTCTTCGCGCGTGGGGACCTTCAGGCCGATGGCCGCCTCTGCGGCCGCGATCTCCTCCTCCGTCGGCGACAGCAGATCGATCCAAATGGCCTCGTGCAGCCGGTCCGGAGTGTTGGCGTGTTGGGGATAGGCGGTCAGCATGGAACCCGAGGCGGCCTTTGAAAGGAGGGGGAAGGTGCTCGCGCGGCAAAGGCGCCGCAAGCCTCCTTATCCATCGACCATCTCCCGGCGCATCAGGCGGCGGCGCAGGGCCATCGCGTCCCACCAGGCGTTGTGCTCGACCGCGCCCGGCAGATCCGTCGGATAGGGCTCCACGCGCAGGATCTCGAACTTCAGCCGCTCCAGCAGCACGGTGGAGCCCGGCCCCAGCATCAGGGCGGCGCAGAACAGGCGGATGTCGTCCGGCCAGTCTGCGATCACATCCGGATCGGAGTCGCCCTTGAGGAAATCGGCGATGGCCCGGGCGCCGTCCGCCTGGCCCACCTGGCGCATCTCCACGCCCGGCGGCACGCTCCCCAACCTCGGGACGACGTTGCGCTTCACCCAGGGATCGAGCTCGCGCGGGGTCTCGTAGAGCAGGTACAGGCTGGGACCGTCCTGGCGCACCATGGCCAACGACATCAGCACACCGCCGAACCCGTTGAATTCGGTATCGAGATAATACCTCAACGGCCCGCTCCCCTTTGCGCAGGCCGAGAGTGCCAGCAATTTCGTCCGGCGCAATGACGCGACGCCTCGCCCGCAAACCGCCTTCATGCTTGCATAGACGAAAGCCGGCGCAGGAGGGCCCGATGATCGCAATGCTGGCCGCCGCCGCCGTCTTCGCCGCCCCGGCGGGCTTCGAGGCGGTGCAGCAGCTGGACCTGACCGCCGCCCTCCGCACCCGGACCCCGTGGACCATGACCCTGCTGCAGCCCACCGGGGCCAACGCTGAGATCGGCAAGGCCGCCAAGGTCTGCCTGACCGGCGGCCCAGAGACCGCGACCCGCTGCGACGACCTGGTGGCCGACGGCTACGCCTTCCAGACGATCAGGGGCGCGGCGGTGGAGCCTCTGTCGGCCAAGGCCGCCCTCAAGGGGGTGTCGGTCAAGGCGGAGTTCTCCGGCGGCGGCCGCGTCCTGCGCCGCACCGATGTCTGGACCTATCGGGCGGCGAGCGACGATTTCGAACGCACCTCCGGCTTCTCGCGCAGCGGCCTGGGCGACGAGGAGCGGTTCGCCTCCGGCGCCCTGGATGGGCTGTACATCGTCGCCGACGTCCTGATGGGCGCAGGCGAGACCCGCTGGTCCGGCCACCGCTATTCCGTCGAGATCTACAAGCTGGACCCCCGCTTCGGCGGCTATGTCCAGGTCTTCCAATATCTCAGCCCCAGCGCCTATCCGTCCGAGCGCAGGGGGCCGCACGAGGTGATCGACGGCGAGCTGCCGCGTGCGCGCAAGCTGCTTGCAGCGGCCTATCCGAACGGCCTTGCGCAGCTGGGTGCGGCGCCGGCGCACTAGCCCGGTCAGGATCGACGTCCCTCTGTCGAATCCCGACTTTCTGGACGGAAGCGTGTTATGGTGCAGCTGCGGCCTTGTGGGGAGCCCTAGCCGGGCGGCTCTGCGCACTGTCGGCGATTGACGGGCTTTCGCTTCGCAAGCCCAGGGTCGCACGAAAGACGCATGTGCCGATTACCGACCTATCATCAGAGGCGGCGCGGGATTTCGCCCGCGCCCTGATCGACACGTCCCAACTGCCCCTGCTGCTGCTGGACGGCGAGGCGCGGGTCGTCTGCGCCAGCGGCTCCTTCTATGGAATCTTCGACATCGGGACCGACAGCGTCGATGGCCGCACCCTGGCCGAGATCGGCGGCGGCGGTTGGGGCCTCCTGCCGCTCTCCCTGCTGCTGGAGAACGCCATCGCCAACGGACCCTTGATGGGCGACTACGAAACCGACCTGATCCGCGAGAACATGCGCCCGCGCCGGCTGCTGGTGAACGTCCGCAACATCATCCACGGCGCCGCGCCGGACATCCGCGTGATCATGGCCATCAGCGACGTGACCCAGGTGCGCAACGCCGAGCGCCTCAACGTCGCCCTGCTGCTGGAAAAGGACGGCCTGCTGCGCCAGCGCGCCGAGCTGATGGACGAGATGCAGCACCGCATCGCCAACAGCCTGCAGATCATCGCCAGCATCCTGCTGCTCAAGGCCCGTGCGGTGAAGTCCGAGGAGACGCGGCTGCAGCTGCGCGACGCGCATGACCGGGTGATGTCCCTGGCCGCCGTCCAGCAGCACCTGCAGTTCACCCTGGGCGACGTCGATGTCGCTCCCTATCTGACCAAGTTGTGCGCCAGCCTCGCCTCCTCGATGATCGGCGAGGCCCGCGGCCTGACTATCGAGGTCCGCTCGGACGAGGCGGTGATCAGCTCGCGCGAAGCGGTCAGCCTGGGCCTTGTGACCACCGAACTGGTGATCAACGCCCTCAAGCACGCCTTCCCGGGCGGACGGCCCGGGGTGATCACAACGGTCTATGAACGCGGACCGGAGGGCTGGCGCCTGTCGGTCGATGACGACGGGGTCGGCATGACGCCCGACCCGCCCGCCTCCACGGGCGGCCTGGGGACCAGCATCATCGCCGGCTTGGCGCGGCAGTTGGGCGCGGATGTCGCCATTTCGCACGCGGCGCCCGGGATGAAGGTAACGGTGAAGACCCTCGCCCTCGAAACCGCGGCCTGATCGCGCCCTGGCGGGGCCCCGCCCCGCGGCTTATCTTCCAGTATGCACCTGACATCGACCGCCAGCGGGCCGCCGCCGTGACCACCAGCATCTTCGACCTGTTCAAGCTGGGCGTGGGCCCCTCCAGTTCCCACACCATGGGACCGATGACCGCCGCCGCGCGATTCGCGGCCCTGCTGCGGGCGCAGGAGCTCCTGGAGCGCACCGCGCGGGTCGAGGTGGTGCTCTACGGCTCCCTCGGCCTGACCGGCCGGGGCCACCATACCGACCGGGCGGTGATCCTCGGCCTCACCGGCCGCGAACCGGCCACGCTCGATCCCGACGAAGGCGAGGCCGTGCTGTACGCCGTGGCGCGCGACGGCGGCCTGCTCCTGGCCGGCGAGCGCGGAGTCACCTTCGACGCCGGGCGCGACATCGTCTGGGCCGGCCACCGGCGGCTGCCCCAGCATCCCAACGCCCTGACCTTCACCGCCTTCGACGGCGAGGGGCAGCGCCTGCTGGGGCGCACATGGTTCTCGGTGGGCGGCGGCTTCGTGCGCGACGAGGACGAGATCGGCCGCAACGCGCCCGACGAGGGCCCGCCGGTCCCCTACCCCTTCGACACCGCCGAGGCCCTGCTGGCGCTGGGCGCCGCCCACGACCTGTCCATCGCCGAGCTGATGCTCCGCAACGAGCTGGCCCGACGGTCGCAGGCGGAGGTGAGCGCCGGGCTGGATCGCATCCGGGCGGCCATGGAGTCCTGTATCGAACGCGGCATGCGCCAGGGCGGCGAGCTGCCGGGCGGCCTGCACGTGCGCCGGCGCGCGGCCCAGGTGCGACAGGCGATCCTGGCGCGCATGGAGGCCAACGTCGCCGATCCCCTGGCGGCGATGGACTGGGTCAATCTGTGGGCCATGGCGGTGAACGAGGAGAATGCCGCCGGCGGACGCGTGGTCACGGCCCCGACCAACGGTGCGGCGGGCATTGTGCCGGCCGTGCTGCGCTACCAGGACCGCTTCCACCAGGGGACGCGCGAAGGGGCCCATGCATTCCTGCTCACCGCCGGGGCCATCGGGGCCCTGTACAAACGCAACGCCTCGATCTCGGGAGCCGAGGTGGGCTGCCAGGGCGAGGTGGGCGTGGCCTGCTCGATGGCCGCCGCCGGCCTTGCCGCCGCGCTGGGCGGCTCCAACGCCCAGGTCGAGAACGCCGCCGAGATCGGCATGGAGCACAACCTGGGCCTGACCTGCGACCCTATCGGCGGCCTGGTGCAGATCCCCTGCATCGAACGCAACGCCATGGGCGCCATCAAGGCGATCGACGCCGCCCGCCTGGCCCTGCTGGGCGACGGCCGTCACTCCGTCAGCCTCGACAAGGTGATCGCCACCATGAAGCGAACCGGCGACGACATGAGCGAAATCTACAAGGAGACGTCCCTGGGCGGCCTGGCCGTGGGCCTGGCGGTCAACCGCGTCGAATGCTGAGCGCGTGACCGGCCTCGTCCGCCAGCTGGGCGGCCCTGGCGTCGTACTCCATCGCCAGGCGATTGATGTCCTCCGCCGTCTTGCGGTCCCCGGCGCCGGCGGCCAGCCGCCGGCATCGGTGAGCTTCGGCCCAGAGCTGCGCGATCTCGCGGATGTCCGTCACGTCGACCAACATGTTGACGGCGCCGACCAGCGTCCCGTCCTCGCCCAGGAGCGGCGTGGGGAATGGCATGAAATTCACCCGGGTGCCGTCCGGCCGCTCGGCCACGGCCAGGTCGCCGCGGACCGGGATCTTTTTGCGGATGGCCACCGCCATCGGGCACTGGTCGTGGGGCAGCGCCGCGCCCTGGTCGGTGTAGAGTTTCCAGGTGACGCACCAGCGGTCCTCGCCGACCGTCGGCAGGCGCCCGGCGAAGCCGATGCAGGCCTGGTTGTAGTGAGTGATCAGCCCCTCGGCGTCGGTCACATAGATGGGCGCTTCGAGCGCATCCAGCGTCTCGAACAGGTCTTCGCCGCCCTGCTGCACCGCGTCGATGGCGGTGCGCAGAATCTCCTCTGCCTTGGCGTTGGATGCGAACATGAATCACCCCCGGCCGCGATACGGCTGAACGCACACAACCTATTGGCAGCAAACAGGTTCCATCTGCAGCGTGATAACAACGCGAGTGTAGCGCGGCCGGAGCGGGGGACACCCGCTTGAAATTGGCCGGCCGTTTGCCGCCGAAGGGCCGCCGCCAGGCCGAGGAATGCGCTAGGTGTCGAAGCCATGAGCGGATCGCAGACGCGCCGGAAGCCCGATTCCCTGTCCCTGGCCCAGGCGCGGCGCATCGCCCTGGCCGCCCAGGGGTTCGGCGAGGCGCGCCCCGCCGGCGCCGTCACCCAGCGCCACCTGAGCCGCGCGCTGGAGCGCACCTCCCTGCTGCAGATCGACTCGGTCAACGTGGTCAGCCGCGCCCACTACCTGCCCCTGTTCTCACGCCTGGGCGCCTATCCGCGCGCCCTGCTGGACGAGGCCGCCTGGGGCAGGCCGCGCCGTCTGTTCGAGTATTGGGCGCACGAGGCGTCGCTGCTGCCGCTCCGGCTCCAGCCGCTGCTGCGCTGGCGCATGGAGCGGGCCCGGCAGGGCCTCGGCGTCTGGGGCAATGTGAAGCCGTTCGCCCATGAGCGGCGATCCGAAGCCGAGGCCATCCTCGAACGCATCCGCAAGGAAGGTCCCCTGGCGGCGTCGGACCTGGACGGTCTCAAGAAGAAATCCGGCGGATGGTGGGGCTGGAGCGAGGACAAGCGGGCGGTGGAATGGCTGTTCTGGTCCGGCTTCATCACCACCGCCACGCGCCGCAACAGCTTCGAACGGGTCTATGACCTGACCGAACGGGTCCTGCCCCAGGCCGTCGTGCAGGCGCCGACACCCAGTCCTGCTGACGCGCACCGGGCGCTGCTGCGGATCGCCGCGCGCTCGCTGGGCGTGGCCACGGCCGGCGACCTGCGCGACTATTTCCGCCAGTCGCCCGGCGACGCCAAGCCCGCCATCGAGACGCTGGTGGAGGATGGCGCCCTGGTTCCGGTCAAGGTCGAGGGCTGGAGCCAGGCGGCCTACCTGGACCCCCAGGCGCGCATGCCGCGCCGGATCGACGCGCGGGCGCTGCTGGTGCCCTTCGACCCCCTGATCTGGGACCGGTCGCGCACCGAGCGCCTGTTCTGCGTGCGCGTCCGGCTGGAGATCTACACGCCGGCGCACAAGCGCGAGCACGGCTACTATGTGCTGCCCTTCCTGCTTGGCGACCGCATCGTCGGCCGGATGGACCTCAAGTCCGACCGCGCCGCCGGGGTGCTGCGGGTGCAGAGCGCCCATGCCGAGCCGGACGCGCCCGCAGACGTGGCCGAGCACCTGGCGGCGGAACTGCGCCTGATGGCCGGCTGGCTGGGGCTGGAGGCCGTGGCGGTCGAACCGAGGGGCGACCTGGCCGGCCGGCTGGCGCGGACCCTCGCCGACTGATTCCTTTTGCCGTTCGGTGCGTTGGCATGGGCGAAGGCTCCCATGACCGACGGTCCGCTTCATCGCTACAGCGTCCACGACATCGACCGGCGCCATGTGCGCCTGCTGGACGAGTCCAGCCTGGAGGCCGCCGCCGCGACCTATGTCGTGCACTTCGCCTTGGCCGCCGAGCCGAAGCTGACCGTCATCGTGCACGACCTGGATCCGACATCGAGCACTGGTTCAGGGTCCGTCTGTACACCGGCGATACCTCGCCCTGCGCCTGATGCGCCTGCTAAGGGTGGCCCATGAACCCCGACTCTCCCGAAGACCCGATCGCCCGGACCCGCCGCTCCAAGCTCGTCGGCCGGATCATCCTCGTCGTCATGGGGCTGCTGCTCCTGGCCTACATCGTCCCCACCCTATTGAACGCCCGCCGCTAGGGTTGCCGCGGCCCGGCCAATCGATCGGCGGACCCCGCCGGCAGTTGTATGCCAAACGCCCTTGAGCTTATCTGTGGGCGAGAGCTCCGCGCGCATGACGGAGCCAGGGGAGTGGATATGAACCTTAAAGCCGCCGTCGGCGCCTGTGCATGGGCCATGGCGCTGGCCTCGGCTCCTGCGGGCCAGGCGGCGCCTCCCGCCCTGCCCGACTGGAGCGGTCTGTGGCAGAACCAGGGTCCGCCCACCAATACCGACCTGTTCGACGGCGGAACCTCCGAACCGCGCGGCTGCTTCGCCCTCAGCCAACCCTGCCGCTCGCACCCTCCCTACAACGCCGAGTGGGAAGCCAAGTATGGCCGGATGCAGGCCCTGGCCCGCGCCGGGACCCTGCCCGATCCCCTGACCCGCTGCATGCCCCGCGGCACGCCCGGCAACATGCGCTCGCCCGACACCATCGAGTTCGTGCTGCGGCCCGAGCGGGTATGGATATTCATCGAGAACGGCAGTCAGGCGCGCCACATCTACACCGACGGCCGCGGTCATCGGACCGGCAAGGCGGCCTTCGACACCTTCACCGGCGACTCCATCGGCCGCTGGGAAGGCGACACCCTGGTGGTCGAGACGGTGGGCGTGAAAGGCGACCTGATGATCGACCGCTCCGGCGCGAGCCTCAGCGCCAAGGCGCGCACCACCGAGCGCATCCGGCGACGCGACCCCAACACGATGGAAGACGTCTTCACCATCGAGGATCCGGTGGCCCTGACTGCGCCCTGGGTGGTCACGCGGCTCTACCGGCGGGTGAACGGCCTGATGTACGACTACGCCTGCGCCGAGAACCCGCGCAACACGATCGACGCCAGCGGCAGGACGCTGACGCTGGACGCCCATGGCAAGGTGATCGAC
>JAQGII010000150.1 GCA_028291305.1 Caulobacteraceae bacterium | reverse complement strand
ATGCTGTCCTCAGCCTGCTCGGAAAGCACCTTACGAAGGCTAGGATCATGCGCCCTGAGACCGCCGACCTCCAACCACTCTGGCGCGCCGCCGTAAACGGCAAGCACCAGGGAATTGAAGAAGCGATCCGGCGTCTTCGCGAGGTACTCTGCGATGTGCCCGGCTCGCTTCCCTTCAAGGCTTCTCTGTATGAATTCGGACAGCACCGGGCTCTGATGAATATCGTCAGCGTAGCTGACACGGGCGCCGATCCTCGCGGACAGCAATAGTCGTTGTTGGACGATCATTGACGTTCAAAACCTCGGCGTCACAGGTCCCTTCTGGAATCGCATTCTTCGGTTTCTCGCCCGACAATCTATGCATCGCATTTCATGCGAACTTTCCGAGGCCGCTTCTTTACCTTTGGACCGTCTTAAGGCTCGCGTCTGCTCGGCCATCAACGCTGACCCATCCTCATGGGAGGAGGAACACGTGCCGGAGGAAGGATGGGACGATCCGTGGCAGTGGCAGCGCCAGCAGCTGGAGGACTTCAAGGAGAGAGTCACGGCAAGCCGGAGCGTGTCTGAAATCATCAATGTCCTGTTCGGCGAGCACTTCGGCACCGGCTCAGGGGCCTAGCGCGGGCGCCGGCAACGAACCCGGAAACGCGGGCCGGCGAGTCTTCGGATCGGGCTCCAGCGAACGATTTCGGGGAACGGCGCGCGAACGGCGGGGGAACGCGTGCACATATTTCGCACACGCGTTTTCAAATCCCACTGTTTTTATTGCCTATTCCGTCCAGTCCATCAAGGTGCGCAGCACAATCTATGTGATTGATTTTCTTGTACTAGCCAGCACGGCGCTGGCGCCGGTCTCGATCACTGGCCCCGGTTATGGTGGAGATAACCCCGCTGGCGAGAGCACCGCCGCCTCCTCGAACAGGCTCCTGACGCCACGTGCGGGTCGCTACGAAATGAACACCTGGCCTCTGTGGCAGGCGAGATAGGCGTTCTGACGCGGATCGAAAGATCGGTGGACGGCGGGTGTACCTCTGGCGCGCGGTCGATGACGAGGGCGAAAGCAGCAGAAGTTCAAAAGCCAGGGCTCAGCTCAGCGCTTCCCCTACACCCACACCGCCGCCTACGACACCTTCAACGTCCAGCCTCATCTGATCTCTCGACTCGGCCTGCGCCAGCTGCGCGCAGGCGCCCACAAGGCGTGGGCCGAAGCCACCGTGGCTGCCTGAGCGAACGGTAAGGGCGCGCCCTTACTGGGTGGATCCGGTTAAGTTGCCAAAACCGGGCCAGGCGCGGGCGGGCCTCACCTCACCACGGCCGCTGGAAGGCGTTCTCGCGCAGCCAATGGATCTGCGACGCCAGAGTGTCCAGGCGCCCTTGCTGCGCGGCTGTCTCCCCGGCGGTGAGCGCTCCGCCGTGGCGTTGGCTTATCCGCTTCGCCAGGTCGCGCATGCGGCCCACCTCCTGATACACCCGCTCGGCCTCGCTGCCGTCGATGTCGTGCTCCTCCAGCGCCCTGTGGAGGCGGCCGATCAGCCAGTCCTCGCGCACCTCCAGAGTCCAAGCGCCGCTCGGCGTTCCGGCGGCCGCCGGGGGCGCCACGGGCGGAGCAGGCCGTGCGTGGTCTTGACCCCAGGCGACCGCCGGCAGCGCCAAGAGGGATGCGGCCGCGGCCGCCAGGAGGGTCGATCTCGTCATCGTGCGGGCCTTAAGCTGGGCCGCGACCGTCACGGCATCGCGCTGCGCCGTGACGGTCGCGAGTCCGTGGCGGCTAGTTGGCGCCGAGGTACTTGAAGTCCTTGCTGACGAAGATGTGGTGCGGCCAGCTGACGCCGACGTGGTGGACCTCGTAATTGCCGTCGCTCAGCTTCACAACACGGTTGATGACGCCCGCCGGGTAGGCGGCCAACGCAGCTTCGGTCGCCTTGATCGCTTCCGTTCCGCCGACGATCGTCCCCGACCCCTCAGTGTAGTTGGCCGGGATCTGGCCGACATCCTTTTTCACGGGCGCCGCACCGCGCTGGAAGGCGCCCCCCTCTGCCGCCGGGGAAGTCGCAGATCCGCCCGCGACAGCAGGTTGCACGGTGACCTGGCTGGCCGTGATGGTCGTTCCTTTGGCGTCCATCCCGAAGTCGACCGTCCCGAGTACGAGGACGCTCTCGCCTTTTGTAAGGGCGCTCGCCGAGGTCGCGCTTTTTCCCTTCCGGTAGGTCGTGGAGGACGCCGTTTGGACGGTCACCTTCTGACCCGTTGAGATCGAGACCACGAAGCTCGATGGGGACACGCTGTCGACCGTGCCGACGACTCCCCCCAAGGCCGGCGGAGCGCGCGCGCCACCGCGAGCGTCGGCTCCCCCCCTGCCGGGCGCGCCTGGCGGGCCGCCCGGAGGACCCCCGCGGCGATCTCCTGGCGGGCCGCCCGGAGCTCCCCCGCGGTCTCCTGGCGGACCCGCTTGGGCTTGTCCAGGCGGCTGCGCCGTCGTGTCCTGGGCCAGGGCGGTGCCGCCGGCCGCGCCGAACGCGACCACGCCGCTGAACAAGATGGTGGACATCAATCTCATACAAAATCCTCCCTTTTGATGGGCCCAGGCTTGTTGAAAAACCCGGGCGAAGCTGGAGGAGGTTTCGATTTTTCCTCCAGGATGAGTGTGGGCGGCCGGCCAGCTAGAAGCCAAAGCGCACCCCCGCCGTGTAGTAGCGACCCAGGGGGCTGATGGCGCCGGGACCGAGCGGGGTTTGGGCGCCCGGGATCGCGGTGGGCGTCGGCGGGCCGAGCGCCGGCATTTGGTTGAAGAGGTTGGTGATGGTCAGGAAGGCCTGGAGGTTTTGACCATGGGCCTGGAAGCGATAGCTGAAGCCGAGGTCGTGGGTGATCACGGCAGGAACGATCGTGTCCACGAAGAAGGTGGGCGTGTTCGAGACGCTGCCTGGATGGTGGGGGCCGGTATAGCTGGTCTGCCAATTCACTTTGAACGGGCCGAGGCTATAGTTGAACGTGCCTGAGAGCCGGGCGCGCGCCGTACTGCCGCCGGCCTGGTTCGTCCCGGGCTGGCCCGGATTGGTGACGGTGACGTTCTGCGGCTCATAGTTCACCGACAGCCGCAGGTCGGTCTGGCCGACCAATTTAGCCTGGATGTCCGCCATGTTGAAGCCGTAGCTCGCCTGGACGGCCAGGCCTCGGACAAACTGCTCGGAGAGGTTGATGGGGAAGGAGTAGATCGCGGTTATGTTGTTCGCCGGCGTGCTGTTGGTGAGCGGAAGCGGCCGCGGGACAGCCTGACAATAGGCGGAGGTCCCGCCGGAGGTCAGGCATGTGTTGATGGCGGTGGTGGCGCCGGCCCCAATGGGCAAGGAATTGCTGATGACACCGTTGATAGTGATCAAATAGTAGTCCGCCGACATGCGGAACCGCGGGAGCCAGGAGGGAGAATAGACCAAGCCCAAGGTGTTGGAGGTGGCCACCTCCGGCTTCACCTTGGGGTCCCCCTGCGCATATTGATTGACAGTGTAGGTTTGGCCGGTGAGCGGATCGTTGGTTATGGTGGTCTGGGTGACGGTCTGCGATTGGAACAACTCGAAGAGGTTGGGCGCGCGGATATCGCGCGATTCCGTTATGCGGAAGCGCAAGTCGTTGAACGGTTGGTAATTCAGGCCGGCCTTCCAGGTGATGGCGGGGCCCGAGACGCTGTATTGGGTGTAGCGCAGGGCGCCGCTGAACTCGACGTACTTCGCCAGCGGAAAGTCTTTCAGCAGGGGAACCGCGGTTTCGGCGCCGACCTCCCACACCGAGTTCGCGCCGTATTGCGGAGCAACGGTGTTGTTCACGAAGAGCGTCGAGGGCATTGCACCCCTGAGGCCAGCGACCCAGGTCGGCCGCAGGCCCGTGAGTTGCGGCGTTCCGGGGGGGGCGTCAGTGGTCTCGGCGAGGCTTGCCCAGCGAGTCTCGACGTTGGCCGCCATGGCGACCGGGCCGGCCCAGTTGTCGAAGGGTGAGCCGGAGATGCTGGCCGACACGTCGTCGATTTTGTTCAAGATAGTGTAGGCTGTGTTCTGCATAATGTAGTTCAGGGCCGCGGCGGATTCATTGCCCTGCCCGATGAAATTGAGCGGCACGCAGCCAGGATAGAGGTTGGCGTTTGAGGTCGTGCTGACATAGCAAACCGGGCTGCCATTTGGGCCCGCGACCGCGTCCAGGGCCGCGTAGAAGTGCGAGGTGTTGATATTGTTGTCGGTTTCGACGTGGGTCAGCCCCTGGCCGTGCGTGTAAGCAACGTTCCAGTTGTACTGGTTGAAGACCTTGCCTTTCAGGCCGACGGTGGCGGAGATGTCCGAGTCCCACTGGTTGGTCCGCTGCATCTGGGTCAGGTTCTGCGGCAGCGAGCTCATGGTGAAGCTGGCGGGCTTCCCGGCGGCCGAGGCGGCGGTCAACGCCGCCTGGGCGCTCGCCGGAAGGTAGGGGTTGCCGCTAAGGACCGTCGTGGTCGTCACGGCAGTCGGCGCCACGAAGTAGTTGGTCTGCGACAGACCGGCGGCGACCTGGGCGTAGGCCGTGATGCTATGGCCCAGATCGTAGTCGAAGCGGGTGAAGATATTGTCGGTGTTCACCGGCTTGAGCAGTTGCATGCCGGTAAGGTAGGCCCCGTCGCCGCCCACCTGCAGGCCCCCGGTGTTGGTGGTGCTCGGGAGGCTGCCTGTGAGGGCGCCGGCGTTGAACGGCGCCAGGGTCCCGCCGCCGACGAACTGCTTGTTCACCAGCGCCGCCGTGAGCGCGGCGGTTTGCGCCGGGGTGGCGCCTGACGCCGCGCTGACATACCCCCCCGCGGTGGTGGTCGACATGCGCAGGTTGGCGCCCAGGACGTAGGGACTGGCGGCGGTGCCCAGCCCGGAATAGCCCGGGCTGTTGTTCGTGTAGCTGCGGTCGCCCTGGTTGACGGCCGCCGACTGGCTGTGCTCGTAGCTGACCTCGAAGTGCCCCTTGCCCAACACCTGTGTCCCGAAGGCCAAGTTGAACTTTTGCGAGGGCGCGTCGCCGTAGGTGGAGATGCCCGTCTGGGCCAGCCCCTTGAAGCCGTTGAAATTGGTGTTGAGGATGTAGTTGACCACGCCGCCGATCGCGTCCGAGCCGTAGACGGCGGAGGCGCCGCCGGTGACGATCTCCACCCGCTGCACCAGCGCCTGGGGCAGGGTGTTGACGTCGACCGAGCCGGTGGTGCTGGTCCCCGGCACGCGCACGCCGTCCATCATGACCAAGGTGCGTCCTTGGCCGAGCCCGTACAGGTTCAGGTAGTTTCCGCTCGGCGCCGAAGCATTGGTGTTGGATTGCGGGGTGAATTGGACCGAGAACTGCGGCAGCTTGTTCAGGGCGTCCGCGATGTTGGTCGGGGTCGTCTCCAGCAATTCGGCCACGGGGGCCACGGTGACTGGCGTCGGGGCCGAATAGCCGTCGCGGACGATGCGGCTGCCGGTGACGGTCACCGTATCCAGCTCATCCGAACGCGTCTCCGACGCCGCCGCCGAGGCGGGTACGATGGTCACCGTACCGCCCGAGGCGACGAAGGACAGGTTCGAGCCTTCCAGAAGTTCCTTGAGCGCCTGGCGCGACGTTTTCCGGCCGCGCAGAGCGGGAGCGACCTTGTGCTCCACGACGGCTGCGGACGAGATGACCTGCAGGCCGGACTGACGCGAATAAAGCAGCAACGCCGTGTCAAGCGATTGACTCGGAATGCGAAATTCCCGCTGCGCATCAGGATTCCCCCGCGGCGTAGCGCTCAACGCAGGCTCGGCGCTCAGCAAGGCGCCGACGGCCGTCATCCCAAACAGAATCCCAACACGCCCCATGTTCCGCTCCCTATGTGTTTTTTTTGGCCGGTCCTCGAGGGGCCGGCATCAATGCTTAAGACGTTTTGCCCGCCCCCACCGGAAATGAGGCGATCGATTTTTTTGGACTTATCAGCTTGGGGTCGATGAGAAGGCGACGAGAGACCGCTGCGCCGATCCAGCTGAAGACGGACAACAAGCGCGGATTGGCTAGTTGCTTGATGTGTAATTGCCCCACCGCGGCCTTTGCTGGTCGCGCTTGAGGCGCACGCTGGCGGAGCTCAAGGAGCGCGTTTGTGCTTCGATTGCCGCCGATCAAGATAGATGGCGCGACGACGTGAGCGACGGCGACCACTGCTGCGCCGCGCTCACCGGAAGCGGATCGGCAGCGACATCTGCAGGACATAGTCGGGCGCGTCGCGGGTCAGGCCCACGCCCAGCGAGACGTCCAGCAGCACGCGGGACGTGAGGACGCGGTCGAAACCCAGCTGCAGGCTCGCGGCGGCGGTGTCCGTCCCCGGTCTGGCCGTGTGGTCGATCTGCGTCCGACCGCGGAATTCCTGCGACAGGCCCAGGGTCAGGGACGTCTCCGGGTTCAGCGCGAGGATACTTCCCAATTCCACGCCGAGCGCGTCGCCGGGCTGGTAGAGGCCGAAGGACTTATTCGCGGCGAGGTCCCGGGCGTAGGACAGGGCGCCGAAGAAGACCAGGGGATCGGTGGTCTTCAGCGCCGTGATCCGCGCCCTGAGCTCGTGTGTGCCCGAACCGGCGGCGACCGCCGCGACCGGCGCGTCGAAGGGGTCGCGCCCGGTCGGAGCGCGCCATGAGAAGGCCCCCAGCAGATCGGGGCGCCAGCCCTTCTCGCGCAGGAACTGGTGGCTCAAGGCCAGCTCGACGTCGCCCAGGCCGGAGCCGTCGTTGACGGTGCTGGCGCCATCGCCAAGCGACCGGGACTGGTGCTGCCAGGCGTAGGGAACGCGCACCTCGACCTGGCTGGCCCAGGGAAGCCCCACCCGCAGCGCCGCCGTCGCATGCAACTGGTCGTTTCGCAGGCGCTGGTCGGCGACCGTGGGGATTCCTTCCGGGGTCTGCGCCAGGGCAAGGCCCTGCACCTCGCGGTTGGCGTAGGCCAGGCTGGGGACGAACTCGGCCCGCCATGCCGGCAACAGGAGTCCGCCGCGCTGGACCAGCGCGCGGGACAGCGCCTGGAGCTGGGCTTCGTCGTCGCCGGCGGAGGTCTGCGCCGATGGCGGCGCGGCGGCTGTGGCGGGCGACGGCGCAGCGGCCGGTCCCGGCGCGGGGGAGACGGTCGCCGCCCGCTCATGCTCCAGCGCGGCGACCCGCTGCTCCAGGGCCGAGATCACCCGGTCGCGGGCGTTCAGAGCCTCCAGCAGTTCGTCG
>JAQGII010000119.1 GCA_028291305.1 Caulobacteraceae bacterium | reverse complement strand
GGTGGCGGTGGCGGTGGTGGCGGCGGACGGCGCGGAGGGGGCAACCGCCAGGCGCCGGCCGCACCCGGCGGCGGCGCTGCGGCTCCCAAGTCGCCGGAGGGCGCCGCGCCCTATGGCCTGCTGGCCGAACCGGAGCCTGTGGCCGCGTCCGATCTCAGTTTTGCGGGGCGCATCAGCCTTGCCGACTTCAAGCGTCGGGCTGGCCAGCGCTTCGATCGGCTGGACGTGATGATGCAGGGATATCTCCTGCTGGCGGACCTGCCGAAGACGCAGGCCCAGCTTGGCCGCAGGCCGGGTGGTCGCCCGGGCGGGCCAAGGCCCGATCGCGGCGCGTAAAGCGGCGCTGCCGCGCGCGAATAGGCCGACCTTCGCCTACCCGTGGGCGGAAAAGGGATAGGGCGTGGCGGTCTTGGTCCATTCCTCGACCGTCAGCGTCCGGGTGACCGGGGCGGCCGCCCGTTCACGGCAGGAGGGGCGCTCACACAGACGGCAGGTCGGCCCGACCTGGGTGGCTTCGCTCAGGTCGCGCCCGCGGGCGTAGATGAGCCGGTCGGCGTATTTCAGCTCGCAGCCCAGCCCTATCGCCAGATCGGCCCCTTCGGCCCCGCCATAGGACCTCACCACCCGCTCGACGGTTCGAGCCAGGGTGAAATAGCGCGTCCCGTCCGGCGTTTCGATCACCTGGGTGACGATGCGGCCGGGCGTGCGAAAGGCGGCGTGGATGTTCCAGCGGGGACAGGTCCCGCCCATGCGGGCGAAGGGAAAGGCGGTGCTGGCGAAGCGCTTGGAGATATTGCCGGCCGTGTCGATCCGCAGCAGGAAGAAAGGCACGCCGCGAGCGCTTGGGCGACCGAGACTGGTCAGGCGATGGGAGGCCTGTTCAAAGCCGACCCCGAAGCGGGCGGCAAGCAGGCCGATGTCGTAGGCCAGGCTTTCGGCGGCTTGCTGGAACGGCCCATACGGCATCATGGTCGCCGCCGCGGCATAGTTGGTGAGGGCGACCTTCAGCAGTCGCCGGGTCGGCAGGTCCGGCGGGGTGGCCGCATCGACCAGGGCGTCGAGGCCGTCGCCGTGCTCGAACAGCGCCAGCTGGTAGGCGATGGCGAAGGCGCGGCCGCTGGGGCTGAGGATTTCGGCCAGGCGAAGCTGGCGACGGTGCGGGTCGTAGCGCCGCAGCCAATCGCTCATCACGTCCGCCGGCATGATGCGGACCTGCAGCCCGTGTTTGTCCTGCAGGCGCCGCCCGGCCTCGGCTTCGAAACCGGGTCCCGGTCCGATCTCGGCGGCGATGGCCTCGCCGAATTCCTCCAGTTCCGCAAAATGGTTCTGCTTGGCCTGGATATAGTCGCGCACCCAGTCGGTGGGATTGAGCGCGTCGCCCTCGGCGTTGCCGACCCGTCCCGCGACATCGGCCATCAGCGCGTCGCGCCGCCTGCGGTCGGCAAAGGCGCGATATAGCCGGACGAACGCCTCGGCGGCGCTGGGGGACTGCTCCATCAATTGCAGCAGTTCGTGGCGGGGGACCTGGAGGTCCTTGAACATCGGATCGGCCAGGGCCTCCTGCAGATCCGCCTCCACGCTGGAGTCCAGGTCGCCGGAGAAGGCCCGCAGGTCCACGTCGTAGGCCTGGGCAAGGCGCAGCAGCACCTGGGCGGTGACCGGCCGCTGATTGCGCTCCAGATGGTTCAGATAGCTCGGCGACACTCCCAGGTCCTCGGCCATGCGGGTTTGGCTGAGCCCGAGATCGCGGCGGAACCGTCCGAGCCGGCCGCCGAGGAAGAGTTTCCGATCCGCCATTCTGTCAAAGTGTCATAAATTCACAGAGCTTTGCAAGTCATCAATGACATCATAACCCTAATTCCGAGGGCGCAGCGGTTTCGTTCTACGCGCTTCGGTGTTCCCTTGATGAACAGCGCCTGTGCGGTGATGAGTCGGTCCGGGAGACACAATATGACAACTTTTGATGCTGTTGTTCCGAGCGCCCCCGCCGGCCGCTTCGATGGAGTCACGCGACCGTACGGAGTGGAGGACGTCGCCCGGCTGCGCGGATCACAGTTGATCAGCTACACCCTGGCCGAACGCGGGGCCAACCGCCTCTGGCGCCTGCTGCACGAGGAGCCCTACGTCCACGCCCTGGGCGCCGTGACCGGCAACCAGGCCATGCAGATGGTCCGCGCGGGCCTGAAGGCCATCTATCTCTCGGGCTGGCAGGTCGCCGCCGACGCCAACACGGCCTCGAGCATGTATCCCGACCAATCGCTGTATCCGGCCAATGCCGCGCCGGAGCTGTGCCGCCGGATCAACCGCACCTTGCAGCGCGCGGATCAGATCGAACACGCCGAGGGCGGGGCCACCCGCGATTGGTTCGCCACCATCGTCGCCGACGCCGAGGCCGGCTTCGGCGGGCCGCTGAACGCCTTCGAGATCATGAAGGCCTTCATCGAGGCCGGCGCGGCGGCGGTTCATTTCGAGGACCAGCTGGCGTCCGAGAAGAAGTGCGGCCATCTGGGCGGCAAGGTGCTGATCCCGACCGCGGCCCATATCCGCAACCTGGTCGCCGCCCGCCTCGCCGCCGACGTGATGGGAACGCCGACCCTGGTCGTCGCCCGCACCGACGCGGAGTCGGCCATGCTGCTCACCTCCGACGTCGACGAGCGCGACCGGCGCTTCATCGAGCCGGGATCGCGGACGCCGGAGGGCTTTTTCCGGCTCAAGGCCGGGACCGGGCTCGACCATTGCATCGCCCGGGGTCTGGCCTATGCGCCCTATGCCGACCTGCTGTGGTGGGAGACCTCCCATCCGGACCTGGACGACGCCCGCGCCTTCGCCGAGGCGGTGCACGCGCGCTATCCCGGCAAGCTGCTGGCCTACAACTGCTCGCCCTCGTTCAACTGGCTGGCCAAGCTGGACCCCGACACCATCGCCCGCTTCCAGCAGGAGCTGGGGGCGATGGGCTACAAGTTCCAGTTCGTCACCCTGGCCGGCTTCCACAGCCTGAACCATGGGATGTTCGAGCTGGCGGCCGATTACCGGGACCGGGGGATGGCGGCCTATTCGCAGTTGCAGCAGGCCGAATTCGCCGCCGAGTCGAACGGCTACACCGCCACCCGCCACCAGCGCGAAGTCGGCACCGGATATTTCGACGAGGTGTCGATGGTGATCACCGGGGGCTCCGCCTCCACCACCGCCATGGGCCAATCCACTGAAGCGGCCCAGTTCGACAAGACCCCAACATCAGAGCCGGTTGCGGCTTGACCCTCGCGGCAAGGAGAACGACATGACCACGGAACGCTTCTGGGTGATCGGCGGCGACTATACCGACACCGAATTCCGGTCGCTGCGCAGCGCGCAGCCGACCGTCGCCGGCCCGTTCGAAAGCCGGGACGACGCCCAGCAGACCTGGAAGGCGCTATCCAGCGAACATTCCAGCCTCGCCACGACCCGCTTTTCGATCGCGGCGGAGCAGATCCGGCAATAGAGCCCTGCATGTTCGAGGGGCGCATAAATGGGGTTGGTGCGTGCAGTCACGCCCCAACCTCTCTCTGCCGGGCCATGACCATCGGGCTGTCGTTGAACCGCGAAGCCAGGCGCCGGAAGAGCGCGAACATCGCATAGACGATCAGCCAATCGACGATCACCGGCCGCCATAGGAAGGCGAAGCCCTCGGCCCTGATGGCCGGTCCGCCGACGACAGCGGTCAGGGCGACGGCGATGCCCGCCGGATGCAGGCAGCGCAGAGCCCACATCGTCGTCAGGGCCAGGAGCGCAGCCGAGGGGCATGCCCAGAAGGGCGTCATGAGACGCGCGGCTACGACGCCGGCTAGGGCGGATATGGCGACGCCGCCGACCACCGGCCAAAACCTGGCGGATGGGTCGTCCGGCTTGGAAAAAAGCAGCAGGGCGGAGGCGCCGATCGGTGTCAGAAGGAGCGGGAGCCCGGTGTGGGACCACAGGGCATGGTTGGCCAATGCGACGGCGAAGACCGTCACGCCGACCCCAGCGGCCGTCCATATCCGCGCCCCAGGTCCGCCCAACTCAAAGGCTCGGCTTGTTCTGGCTCATCTCGGCGATCAGGTTGCGGAGCCAGACGACGCGGGGACTGCTGTCGAACCGGCGATGCCACACCTGCTTGATCTCCATCGGCGGAATGTCGAACGGCGTTTCGTGGACGGCCAAGGGATAGATCTGGGCCTGCCGCAGCGCCAGGGGCCGGGGGATCACGCCGACAAGGTCCGACCGGGCCACGAGGAAGGCCACGTTGACGAAGTGGGACAGGGTGAGGACGATCCGCCGACAGCGGGGAAGAAGCGGGATCAGGGCCAGTTCGGTCAGGTCGTGCAGGCGGCTTTCCTGGGCGACCGCGACATGCTCGGCCGCGAAATACTGGTCCAGGTCGATGCCGGCGCCGAGCGCCGGGTGATCCCTGCGCACGATGCAGACGGATCCATGGTGGAACAGGACCTGCTGCTTGAACACGGCCGTGGACAGGTCCGGGAAGTAGCCGATCGCCAGATCGACCTCGCCCGCGTCCATCGCTTCAGCCAGGGTCTTGGGGTCGTGGATCACGGTGCGCACCGATGCATGGGGCGCGCGCGCCCGCAGGCGCTCCACCAGGCCCGGCGCGAATTCCAGTTCGCCGATGTCGGACACGCTGATGGTGAAGACCCCTTGCTCCGTCGCGGGGTCGAAGCCGGCGTGGGCCAGGATGTCGGTGCGGATCG
>JAQGII010000114.1 GCA_028291305.1 Caulobacteraceae bacterium | reverse complement strand
CAGGGCCAGGGAGGAGCCGCAGACCGTGGCCATCGAGGACGAGCCGTTGGACTCGGTGATCTCGGAGACCAGGCGCAGGGTGTAGGGGAAGTCGGCCTTGGATGGCAGCATCGGGCGGATCGCCCGCCACGCCAGCTTGCCGTGGCCGATTTCACGGCGTCCCGGCGAGCCCATGCGGCCCGTTTCCCCGACCGAATAGGGGGGGAAGTTGTAGTGCAGCAGGAAGTTTTCCTTGTAGGTGCCTTCCAGCGCGTCGATCCATTGCTCGTCGTCGCCGGTCCCGAGGGTGGCGACCACCAGGGCCTGGGTTTCGCCGCGGGTGAACAGGGCCGAACCGTGGGTGCGCGGCAGGACGCCGACTTCCGACACGATTTGGCGGACCTGGTCGACCTTGCGGCCGTCGATGCGCTCGCCGGTCTCGACGATGCCGCGACGGACGATGTCGGCCTCGGCTTCCTTGAACACGCCGGTCAGCTTCAGCGGGTCGACGCCGTCGGGATTGGCGTCGGACTTGCCGAGCGCCGCGATGGCCTTGGCCTTGGCGGCCGAGATCTTCTCGTGGCGGGCCGACTTGGCGCGTTCCTTATAGGCGGCGCGCAGGTCTTCGCCGATCAGCGCCTTGACCTGGGCCTTCAGGGCGTCGAGGTCTTCCGGCTGGAAGTCCCAGGGCTCCTTGGCCGCGTGTTCGGCCAGCTCGATGATCGCGTCGATCACCGGCTTGAAGCCGGCCTGGGCGAACAGCACGCCGCCCAGCACGACTTCCTCAGTCAGTTCCTTGATCTCGGATTCGACCATCATCACCGCGTCGGCGGTGCCGGCGACGATCAGGTCCATCAGGTTGCCTTCGGCCAGCTGGTCGAGGGTCGGGTTGAGGACATATTCGCCGTCGATGTAGCCGACGCGCGCGGCGCCGATCGGGCCCATGAAGGGCACGCCCGACAGGGTCAGGGCGGCGGAGGCCGCGACCATGGCCAGGATGTCGGGGTCGTTCTCCAGGTCGTGCGACAGCACGGTCACGACCACCTGGGTCTCATTCTTGAAGCCCTTGACGAACAAGGGGCGGATCGGACGGTCGATCAGGCGGGAGACCAGGGTCTCCTTTTCCGAAGGACGGCCTTCGCGCTTGAAGAAGCCGCCGGGGATCTTGCCCGCGGCGAAGGTCTTCTCCTGGTAGTTCACCGTCAGCGGGAAGAAGTCGATCCCGGCCTTGGGTTGCTTGGCGGCCACGACAGTGGCCAGCACGGTGGTCTCGCCGTAGGTCGCCAACACGGCGGCGTCGGCCTGACGGGCGATGCGCCCGGTCTCAAGGGTCAGCTTGCGGCCGGCCCAGTCGATGGATTTACGTCTGATGTCGAACATTTGCTCTTCTCTCATCCCGCAGGCGTATTCCTGGCGGGGGGCGGACAGGGCGGGTGCGGCCATGAGGCGGCGAACCGAAATCCTCTCCAACGGCAGGCTTCATGAGGATCTCGTCTGAACCCTCGGCGGATAGTTGCGGACCCTTGCGGATCCCCCGCCGCCACGCTGAGCCTACCCAAGCGCGAAAACGGGACCAACCACTTTCCGCCGAAGCGGAAACCGGTTCGGCATGGAAAATGGTCCAATCTCAAAATCTTGATCGTTCGACGACGTCGAATGACCGGACCACCGGAGCCGCCTCGGCGGATTCCGGAGGGAAGTTCAAATACGAACGGGCGGGATCAACCCGCCCGTCGTCGTGCGCCAAACTAGCGGCGCAGGCCCAAGGTTTCGATCAGGGTCTGGTAGCGGCCCTGGTCGGTGGACTTCAGGTGGTCGAGCAGCCGCCGGCGTTGCGAGACCATCTTGAGAAGGCCCCGGCGCGAGTGGTTGTCCTTTTTGTGCGTCTTGAAGTGTTCGGTCAGGTTGGAGATCCGCTCGGAGAGGATCGAAACCTGCACTTCGGCCGACCCCGTGTCGCCTTCGGAGCGAGCGTGGGTCGTGATCAGTTCAGCCTTGCGTTCGGCCGTAATCGACATCGGGTTCTCCAGAATCGAGGTGAAAGACACGGGTCGGGCTCAATTGCCCGGCGCGCATCTCGCAAAGCGCCGTCGCCTGTCCGCCGTGCGTGGCCAAAACGGTCCGCGATGCGTCTTGCCCGCCGATGGTTCGAGGGGTGAGAAGCGGCCGCAGGGTTTCGACCTGTCTCGGCAGCAGGACAATCGATCGTCCCTGCTTAAGCCTGAAGGCGTCTTCGGTGGTCACGGCCAGCGCCGGGATGTCGTCCAGCGCGGTCTCGACCGGAAGTAACGCCTCCGAGCCGGCGCCCTTATGGATCAACTTCTCCAGATTTTCCAGACAAATCGCCCCTTCGTCGGTGAAGGGTCCGACCCGCGTGCGCCGCAGGGCGGAGACGTGGGCGCAGGCGCCGAGCATCCCGGCCAGGTCGCGGACGATGGAGCGGACATAGGTGCCCTTGCCGCAGCTGATCTCGATCTCGGTGTGGTCGGCGTCCGGCGTATCGGTCACCGCGGCGCTGTGGACGACCACGGTGCGGGCCTTCAGCTCCACCTCGCGGCCCTCGCGCGCCAGGTCGTAGGACCGTTCGCCGTCGACCTTGATCGCCGAATAGGCCGGCGGCACCTGCTGGATCTTGCCGACGAAGGCCTTGAGGGCCTCGGCGACGGCGGCCGGCGCGGGCCTCACGTCGGAGCGTTCGGTGACCTCGCCCTCGCGGTCCAGGGTGGTGGTGGTCGCGCCCCATTCGACGACGAAGCGGTAGCCCTTGTCGGCGTCCATCAGGAAGGGGACGGTCTTGGTCGCCTCTCCAAGCGCGATCGGCAGGACGCCGGTGGCCAGGGGATCGAGCGTGCCGGCATGCCCGGCCTTCTGCGCCTCGTACAGGCGGCGCACGCGGCTGACCGCCTGGGTCGAGCCCAGGTCGTAGGGCTTGTCCAGGGCGATCCAGCCGGACACGGCCAGTCCCTTGCGCTTACGAGCCACTGGTGTCGTTCCCGGTCTTGGGCCCGGTCTTGGGCCCGATCTTGGGGGCGGTGATGACCACGCCGCCCTTGGAGCCGGGCACCTTGGGGGTGATGCGGCGGGTTTCGACGACCTCGGGCTCGGGCTCGGGCGCATCCACCTTGGCCAGATCCTCGCGGATCCTGGGATTGTCGAACAGGCGGGCCATGCGCTCCGCCTCGGCGAAGCTCTGATCGTGCAGGAACTTCAGGGCGGGGGTGAATTTCATGTCGATGGCGTGGCCCAGCCGTCCGCGCAGGAAGCCCGCGTGGCGGTTCAGGGCCTTGACCACCTCGTCGGCGTGCTGGCCGCCGAGCGGTTCGACGTAGACCGAAGCGTTGCGCAGGTCCGGCGACAGCCGGACCTCGGTGATGGTCACCGAGACGCCGGCCATGGTCTCGTTCTGCAGTTCCTCCTCGTAGAGGACGTTGACCAGGGCGTGGCGGACCAGCTCGCCCGCGCGCAACTGGCGTTGCGAGGCGCCGCTGCGGCCGGGCTTGGGTTTGCCCTTGGCCGCGGAGCGGCCCTTGGGCGGGTGGCGTTTCATGGGAAATCTTTCTGAACCGGGCCGGCGGATCGGACGCCGTGCGCGGATTTAAACCCGCCCGTCCCCGCGCAGGCGGGAACGGGCGGAGATATTACAGCGAGCGCTTGATCTCTTCGACGGTGAAGCACTCGATGACGTCGCCGGGCTTCAGGTCGTTGAAGTTCAGGTTCAGGCCGCATTCCTGGCCGGACTGCACTTCGTTGACCTCGTCCTTGAAACGCTTGAGCGTGAACAGGGTGCCCATTTCCTGCAGGACCACGTCCTGACGGATGATGCGCACCTTGGCGCCCTTGCGCACGACGCCGTCGGTGACCCGGCAGCCGGCGATCTTGCCGATCTTGGAGATGTCGAACACCTGCAGCACCTCGGCGTTGCCGAGGAAGGTTTCGCGCTGGATCGGGGCCAGCATGCCCGAGAGCACGCCTTTGATGTCGTCGATCAGGTCGTAGATGATCGAGTAGTAGCGGATTTCGACGCCTTCGCGGTCGGCCAGGACCCGCGCCTGCGCCGAGGCGCGGACGTTGAAGCCCAGGATCGGGGCGTTGGCGCCCTTGGCCAGGAGCACGTCGGATTCGGTGATGGCCCCGGCGCCCGACAGGATGATGCGCGCGCGCACCTCGTCGGTGGAGATGTTCTCCAGCGAGCTGACGATGGCTTCGGCGGAACCCTGCACATCGGCCTTGATGATGACCGGCAGCTCCGAGACGCGCTTGTCCTGTAGCTTGGCCATCATGTCCGCCAGGGACACGCCGCCGCCGACCGGCATGAACGAGCGTTCGCGGCGCTTGCGCTCGCGGTACTCGGTGAGTTCCCGAGCCCGAGCTTCGTTTTCGACCACGGCGAACGGCTCGCCGGGGCTGGCCGGGGTGTCGAGGCCGAGGATTTCGACCGGCACCGACGGGCCGGCCTCGGCCACCTGTTCGTTGCGTTCGTTGACCAGGGCGCGCACGCGGCCCCAGGCGTCGCCCGCCACGACGATGTCGCCGCGCTTCAGCGTGCCGCGCTTGACCAGCACGGTCGCCACCGAACCGCGACCGCGGTCCAGCTTGGCCTCGATGACCACGCCCTCGGCCGTACGGTCGGGGTTGGCCCGCAGGTCCATGACCTCGGCCTGCAGCAGGATGGCTTCCACCAGTTCCTTGAGGCCGGTCTTTTCCTTGGCCGAGACCGGGATGGCCTGGGTGTCGCCGCCCAGGCTTTCGACCACGATCTCATGCTGCAGCAGCTCGTTGATCACCTTGGTCGGGTCGGCGCCCGGCTTGTCGACCTTGTTGATGGCCACGATGATCGGCGCGCCGGCCGCGCGGGCGTGATGGATCGCCTCGATGGTCTGCGGCATGACCCCGTCGTCGGCGGCTACCACCAGC
>JAQGII010000105.1 GCA_028291305.1 Caulobacteraceae bacterium | reverse complement strand
CAAACAGCCGGTCGCGGTGGTCGCCGGCCAGGCCGACGCTGGCGACGTTGGCCGTTCGCTCGGAGACCGAGGAGGTTGCGCCGACCTTGTCCTTGAACCGCTTGGCGTCGAAATCCACCAGGGCGTAGAGGTTGGTGGCGCGCGAGCGGATCAGCGGGTAGCTGGCGTACACGCTGGCGATGTCCGCGGTTCCGCTGGCGTCCAGCGACGCAAACTCGCGGCCGAGCTGATAGTTGAGATGGGCGTAGGCGATGCCCACGGTGGCCGCCTGGATTTGCGCCTGGTACGAGCCGCGCACATAGTTCAGGCCGGCGCCCGAGGTCAGGAAGCGCAGGCTCGCCACGTCTCCGTGCCCGGTGGGCTCATTGAAGTTCAACGTCCCGCCGCCTCGGTATTCCCCGGTGTAGCGGTTGCCCGCGTTGTCGGCCTCCAGGCTGCCGGAGACCCGGCGGCCTGCGTCCAGATCGACGAGCAGGTCGGAGGTTCCCACCGCGTCGCCGGGGGTCAGGGTGGACTTCACCGTCACGCCCGGCAGGTCGGACAGCAGCAGCAGCCGTCGCTCCAGCGGAGCCGTGGCGACGAGGTCGCCGCTGTCGAGACCGGCCAGCAGGTTGCGCGCCACGCCGTTGGCGACATGGGACTTGTTGTCCGGCGTCACCTTGCCGTAGCGGCCCTCGATCACCGCGATGGTGACGGCCCCGTTGTCGATGCCCTGCGCCGGCACATAGGCCTGGGCCACGAAATAACCGTGGCGATTGTAGAAATCGGCGATCCGCGCCGCCATCGTCCGCAGGCCGGCCAGGTCCTGCTCGCCTCCCGGCGTGAAGCCCGAGGCCGCGACCAGTTCGGCTTCCGAAAACCGGGTCTGGCCGGTCACATGAAGCGACGTGACCACGATCCGGGCCCCGGCCGTTTCTGGGATCGCAGGCGCCTGGCCGCGTTCGACGCGCAGGTCCGGGATGGATTTCGGCTGTGCCGGAGCAGGAGGAATTTGCTGTATCTGACCGCCGGCGCCCACTGGCGATTGGGCGAATGCGCTCGAGCCGGCCGCAAGCAATGCGACCGACAACAAAGATGATTTTATCAATTTAGCGCCCCAACGCCCACGTCCGGAGGAGATACCAGACTCAGCGGTGCGCCCACCAATAGCGCACGGCGAAGCTTTCGGTTCCGATGAAACTTAACAAATGTTGATTTTGAGCGGCGCCGATATTGTCGCTCGTCGTGGAAAATTTACGCCATACTTTTTATTTTATGCCTGGATCCTTCTTCAACACTATGGCAGCGACGCAGGCGCGGGCATCCTCCTCCCGTGGGGCCGCATCTCCTGCGAGCCGGTGGACCCAAGGCCCGGACCGCGAGTTGATGGGCTGACGCCATTGACGCCGCCAGGACGGACCCCGCGATGACACAAGCTGCCGATGACGAGTGGGTGGAGCTCTCCGACGAGGAGCTCGAGGAAATGTTGGAGGACGCGATCGACGTGCTCGCCATGTCCCTGCCTGAAGAGGCGGACGACGACTATTGGCGGCGCTTGCGGGAAGTCGTGGAAGCCCGCTCCCGCGAGATGCTCGACCGGGACCTCGACAGGAGCTGAGGGGGCCTAACGGGTCACCGGGGCGGCCACGCTCAGGCTTCCGCGATCACCTTGCGATAAAGATGCCAGGTGGCGTGCCCGAGCACGGGCATCACGAAGATCAGACCAAGCAGGGCGGGCGCCGATCCCAGGACCAAGCCGGCCACGACGATCGCGCCCCACAAGGCCATCGGTCCCGGATTCGCGGCGACCGCGCGCACAGACGTGGCGATCGCCCTGGTCATGCCCACGTTGCGGTCGAGCAGGAGCGGGAAGGACACGACGCTGATCGCCAGCGCCAGCGCCGCGAACAGGAAGCCGACGCCGACGCCCGCTACGATCATCGCCCAGCCCGCGCCGGTCAGGAACACATCGTGCATGAAGGCCGCGACCGAGATCGGCGGCGCGGGGCCGAGGGTCGCCAGATAGATGCCGTAGGCCGCCGCCAGCCAAAGGACAAACAGCCCCAGCAACATGGAGCCCAGCCAGAGGATCGAGCCCAGGGCGGGCGACCGGACCACGCCGAACGCGGTGGCCCAGGTCACGTGCATCCCCTGCTCGCGGCGCCGGCTGATCTCGTACAGGCCGATGGCCGCGACCGGGCCGATCAGGGCGAACCCCGCCACCAGCGGCAGCACGAGCGGCAGCAGGTTGTAGCTGAAGGTCAGCCGCGCCAGGACCAGACCCGCGACCGGATAGATCAGGCCGATGAACAGGACGTCGTCGCGGATCGCCCCAAGGTCGCCCGCCCCTTTGCGCAGGGCGTCCCAAAGGTCGCGGACTTCGATCCGGCGGATCACCGGGGGCGCCTGGGCGACATGGACGCGCGGTTTCACCGCGATGTCGCCGGCCTCGGAGATGACCGAAGACAGCTGCTGCAAAGCCATCTCGAACGGATTGCGGATGTGGTTCTCGGTGGACATGCTCAACCTCCCGACCTATCGGCCCGAGGAGCGTGACCTGTCGTGGCGCGCCGAACTGCGGGGCCGACGGCGCACTGCAGACCACAACCCATGAAACCCAGATAGGCCAGCATGAACGCCTCCCGGTGTCCTGACAACCCGGCGCCGATCTAGTGGCGCGAGATCGACAGGCCCTTGGGCAGCGAATGGAACCGCAACGGGCCGCGCCAGCCAATGGCCCTGTTGGCGACGCGGGGAGCCGGAGACGCCAGGTCATCGGACGGCCAGCAGGGAGGCTCCCAACTACGGCTTTCCCCCGGGGACGTCCCCTCGGATTCCGCCCTGTCCGCCTGGCAAGCGTTTGCGACGTCGATCAGGTTTTCCTGCGCCATGACGAGGCTCTCTACCCTATGGATTGGCCCGGCCTTCACTAAGCTAGGCGGCAGAGTCGGAACTCTGTGGCGCGACGTCGGTTCCCCGGCTCAGGGCCTGCGGCAGGGAAACGACGAGGGTCGGCAGGATTGGCCGGCACTGCCGTTGAACAATCTCGCATCCGCGATCCGCGGCATACTTGGCGGCGATGTCCGCTTGGTTTTCCAACGAGCCGACGTTCCCTCGCCGGCGCCGGCGCCGCGCCGCACAGGATGACCGTAGATCGCGCGCGTTGATCCTGAGCAGCACCGTGTCGGTCTCGCGCCGGAGTTTGGCCGCCCATTGGGCCGGCTCCCAACAGGTGACCGGTCTGAGCGCCGAGCGACAGCCCCCATGGGAAGGTCGGTAGGCCCGGCAGGACTCGAACCTGCAACCAGACCGTTATGAGCGGCCGGCTCTAACCATTGAGCTACGGGCCCTCCGCAGCGTTGCCTCGGTTAGCACGCGGGCGGAGGGACGGGAACCGACCGCTCGTCTGCGGCCGGGAAATCGGACGCTCGCGCAGGCAGGCGGCTAGTCCTTGTCCTTCAGGGTCTCGCCGCGCGGCGTGGTCGTCTTGACCATCAGGCCGTACAGGCTGCCGTCCTTCATGGGGTGCAGGGTGATCGACATCCTGTCGCCGACCTTGAGGGAATCCTGGCTCCATCCCTTGCGGCCGATGATGTTGGGGCTGGAGCATTCCACGCTCCAGGTGACCATCTTGCCGTCCGGATTGGCCACGACGAAGTCGATCATCGCGTGGGGGTTCTTCCAGGTCCAGGTCTTCACCGTGCCGGTGACCGTCTCGTACCTGGCGTTGTCGTACATGTTGAAGGCGTGGTGCGCCGAAGCGGGGCCGGCCGCGAACGCGGCGGCGGCGGCCGCGACTGCGGACAGGGCCAGGGGAGCGGAGCGGGTCATGCGGGTTTGCCTGCGCGGGTGGGGAAGGGTCATTGCGGGGGCTTCTTGGCGTCGGGATCGCCGGCATAGCGCTCGGACCAGCCGGCGGCGTCGGGCTCACAGGCGTATTCCCAAAGCTCGGCCTTGGCCGGCAGGCGCTTGTAGGTGTGCGTCGAGGTCCACGGCTTGGCCAGGTAGACCGGGTCCTCGAAGGTCATCACCCCTTCCAGGGTGTTGGCGTCGAGCAGATGGAAGCGTTCCACCAGATGGGTGGTGGGCGAATGGATCCCGCTGCGGAAGACCGGGCCCACCCGGTCGTTGAAGTTGACCGTGTCGACGACGAGGGTCCGGTTCACCCCCCGGCCCTGCCAGCGGCCGATGGAATGGCCGTTCCAGCCGGGCTCCACGCCCTTGGTGTGGACCGTCTCGTTTAGATAGATCGAACGCGGCAGCGAACTGTTCTCCGAGATCATCGTCACCCGGCCCGGCGACTCGATGATCTCCAGGGCGAACTCGTTGGTCATGAACACCGGCATGCCCACCGGCAGGCATTTCTTGTTGGTGTTGGAGATGACCTGGAGGCTGTCCTCCACCGCCTTGCGGCGGGCCTCGTTGACCTGCGTCCCCTTGGCTGTGAACGGCATCTTCTCGTCGCGGTCGTATTCGCTGGGGTTGAGCAGCCACATGCCGGTGATGCCGGCCGGGGCGGCGGCGTCCTTGGCCCTGGGCGCGGCATGGGTCGCGCCCGCCGCGGCGGCGACGACCACCGCGACGGCCACGCCGGCCCACCACAATGCGCCTTGGGCCGATGGGGATTGCTGGGAAGGCATGGACGGCTCCGGACACGTGATCCTATGGGGCCAGTATAGGGACACCGCGCGATCTGGCGTCCGGGCGCTGCAGCGCAGCACTTTCAAAATTCGTCTTAAAATGAGGCTCGCGCGCGCGACGAACAGGCCGGGCTAGTTGGTGGTGAAGCCGATCCAGCGACCGAAGCAGACGATGCCGATCCACAGGGTCAGGGACATCGCGGCCATCACCTTGGCCCCCGCCGGCGGGTGGGTCAGCACGTCCCACAGATGCACCGTGCGGTACGGCAGCAGGTGGAAGGCGACCATGTTGAGCCCCGCCAGCACCATCAGCAGCATCTTCATCCGGAACGGAAAGTCCGCGGCATAGGTCGCCGCCGAGGACGAGAACATCAGGAAGCCGGTGACCACCGCCAGGGCGAAGGCGGCCCAGGTGTAGGGCAGCACCTCCGCGGTCAGCTTGCGCACCGCCTTCTCGCGGTTGGGCAGGCCCAGCAGGCGCAGGTCGACGATGGAGACGGTGCCGACCACCAGCACCACCGCCAGCACGTGCACGCTCTCGATCCAGGGGAAGAGGAGTCCGCTGGAGCGCACCGCCGCCGCGAACGGGGCCTTTTCCAGGAGGGGCCAGAGCTGATCCAGGGTCATCGGCCTCTATTCCTGGGCGTAGGCGATCCAGCGCCCGGCGAAAACGATGCCGACCCACAGGATCAGCGAGGCCGCCGCCAGCGCCTTGGCGGCGTAGCGCCGGCGCGGGACCTGCCAGAAGCCGGCGTCGTGGCCGAACGGCCGCTGGGTCAGTGCCGTGAGGCCGGCCGAGCCGGCCAGCAGGGCCATCTTGAGCAGGAAGATCGGGTTCTGCAGCGAACGGCGCGGCTCGCCGACGATCAGCGTCGAGCCGGAGACGAACAGCACCAGCAGCGACCACCAGACCCACGGCAGGTAGCGCCGGGCCGACATCTGCATGGCGTCGTCGCGGCCCGCCGCGCCCAGCAGCCGCAGGTCCATCATCAGGATGGCGGACATGACCACGGCGATGGCCAGAATGTGCACGCACTGCACGGCCGGGGTGATCCAGTGGACGTCGCCGATCGCCCGGCTCATCGGCGTGGCCGCCAGCCAGGTGGCGACAGGGGTCAGGGCCTCGAGCGCCATGGCTACTTGCCGCCGGGGTTGTAGCGCTGGGCCGGGTCGGCAATCCGCGCGGCCTCTTCGTCGACGTCCTTGATCGCGTTCCAGTCGAGCGCTTGCAGGGCGCCCAGGTCCGGCTCGCAGACCGCCTCCAGACGCTCGGTGTCGGCGGGCTGGCGCTTGAAGGTCAGGTCGACGGTCCACGGCCCCGCCAGCACGTCGGGATCGTCCATGGTCATGGTGTCGATCAGCGTCTGGCCGTCGGTCGAGACATGGAAGCGCTCGACGATGTGGGTCTTGGGCGTGCGCGGCACGCCCTGGAACAGGTGGCTGCGCTCGTTGAAGCCGACGGTGTCGACCACCAGCACCGGCCCTTCCCAGTGGCCGATCGAATGGCCGTTCCACGAGGGGAACAGGGTGTCGGCGGTTGGGTGGATCTTCTTGTCGAGGTAGATGGTGCGCGGCTGGTCGTTGCCCGGGTCGTCCTCGGTGAGGATGGCGACGCGCCGGTAGTCCTGGAAGATGTAGATCGGCGAGATCCACTGCATCAGCAGCGGCATGCCGGTGGGCAGGCACTTCAGGTTCTGCACCTCGCGCACCCAGCCCGTCTGGCGCGCCGCGGTCTTGCGGGCCACCAGGGCCGCGGCGGCCGGCGTCATCTTCGGCAGGGTGCGGCTGGGCGGGCGGTCGCGGTCGTATTGCCACACGCCGCTGAGGTCGGCCGGCATGGCCGCGCGGGCGGAACGGGCGCCCGCCAGCGCGGCGAGGGCGACGGCGCCGCCCACCAGGCCGGCGCGCAACATCGAAGAACCAGACATCCAGGGCCCCAGGCTGACGAGCTGGCTTGAGGCTAGCCTACAATCAGGGTCGGCGCCGACCGCCGAGGCCGGTAAGCACTTTCAAGAAACGTGGGAAGGTCAGCGCGAGCGCCCCGCCATCGCCACGATCGCCCAGGCGATCAGGCTCAGCGCGATCGGCGGAGCGACCATGCCGGCCAGCTGGCCCAGGGTCAGGGCCAGTCCTTCGCTCCAGTCCAGGGTGGAGGCGACACCGCCCAGGACCATCACCGCGAGGACGGCGCAGGCCAGGGCCGTGCGGCTGCGCCAAGGCGCGTTCGTGGGGATCTGGCCGAGGGCTGCGCCCCGCTGTGGAGAAACTTGCGCCATGCCGGAGCCTCCTGCACCCGCCTCACGCCCAACCGTCGTCCGGGCCAGCGCGGCAATACAGACTTGGTTCCTTTCGCGGCGCTTTCGGGGCGGGAATGTTTCATCCTGAAGCGGAACGGATACCGTTTGCCCAGCCCGCGGGCGTCTGCGCATCCGCCAGCGCCTGCGAGGACCCCCTGGTCGCCGGCTCCGCAGGGGTTAAGCTCGCGGCGCCTTGACCCCGACCAGCCCTGCCCCCGCCGCCCGCTCCCGCCACCGCTTCCCGCGGCTGCCCTCGCCGCTGCGCTGGAGCGCCGAAGGGCCGGGAACGGCGCTGGCCTGCCTGCCCGCCATCGCCCTGCCCCTGATCGTCGGCATCGGCCTGGGCCAGCCGGCCGCCGGCATGGTCGCCGCCGGCGGTGCCCTGTCGGTGGGCTTCGGGGCCTTCCAGCAACTGTCGCGGACGCGCGCCCTGCCGATGATGCTGGCGGCTCTGGGCATGGCCGTGGCGGCCCTGCTGGGCTCAGTGCTCGGCGGCCATGCCCTGGCTTTCGCGGCGATGCTCGCGGTCTGGGCGGGCTTCTGCGGCCTGGCGACGACCCTCGGCGCGGGAGCCTGGTGGACGGTGCTGCAATGGGTCCTGGCCATGCTGGTGGCGGGTTCGCGGCCCGGCGACCTCCTGGCCGGGTTGGAGCGGGCCCTGCTGGTGCTGGCCGGCGGCGCGCTGCAGACCCTGATCGTGAGCCTGGTCTGGCGGCTGAAGCTGCTGCCGGAAGCGGTCACCCAGCCCCTGCCCCGCGCGCCGCTGCGCACCGCGCTGCGGCTGTTGCGCCGGCATTTTTCGCTGCATGCGCCGACCGGCCGCTACGCCCTGGTGCTGGCCCTGTCGGTCGGGACGCTCGACCTGATCGCGCGGCGCCTGTCCCTGCCCAACGGCTACTGGGCGCCGCTGACCCTGCTGATCCTGCTCAAACCCGCCTTTCGCGACACCTTCAAGCGCGGCGTCCAGCGCATCCTGGGCACCCTGGCCGGCGCCGGCGTGGCGACCCTGCTGGTAGCCCTGCTGCGGCCCGGCGAATGGGTCGTCGCCGCCCTGGTGGTGGCCTCGGCCTTCGGCGCCTACACCCTGCTGCGGGTCAACTACCTGGCCTACACCGTCTTCATCACCGCCTATGTCGCCTTTCTGTTGACCCTGGCGGGCATGCCCGAGCCCGTGGTGGCGGCAGACCGGGTGATCGGCACCCTGGCCGGCGGGCTGACGGCGCTGCTGGTCCATGCGGGCTGGACCGCCTCGGAGCGGGCCCGCCTGCGGAGGAAGCGGACCTGACGGGTTCACCGCGCGTTCATGACGTGGATGTGTCTACTGCCGTGCCGGACGACCGCCTAGGCTGGTTGTCGGCGCTGGCGCAATTGTTCGCGTAGCCGGGAGACCAGAATGGCGGCCTACCTCAATCGGATCGCCACGGCCGTGCCGCAGAACGACGTGCATGACGCCTTCGTCAGTTTCGCCGACACCCTCCTGACCGACCGGCGCAGTCAGGTGCTGTTCCGCCGCATGGCCGACCGCAGCCAGATCGAGCACCGCTGGTCGGGCCTGCTGCCTGCGCCGCTCGGCGCCAACGCCGCCATCGACACCGACGGCTTCTACAGCCGCGGCGCCTTCCCCTCGACCGCCGACCGCATGCGCCGTTACGAGACCGAAGCGCCGCCGCTGGCCTTGCGGGCGGTCGCTGGCCTTGAACTGGACGACGGCGAACGCGCCGGGGTCAGCCACCTGATCGTCACCTCCTGCACCGGCTTCTCCGCCCCCGGCCTGGACCTGCAGATCGTCGCTAGCCTGGGCCTGAAACCCTCGGTCGAACGGACCCTGGTCGGCTTCATGGGCTGCTATGCGGCGATCAGCGCCCTGAAGCTGGCCCGCCACATCGTCCGTTCCGAGCCTGACGCCAAGGTGCTGGTGGTCAGCCTGGAGCTGTGCACCCTGCATCTGCAGGAGACCTCGAACCTGGAACAGGTGCTGACCTTCCTGGTGTTCGGCGACGGCTGCGCCGCCGCCCTGGTCACCGCCGAGCCGCGGGGCCTCTCCCTGGACTCCTTCCACGCCGAGGTCGCCCCCGGCTCGGCCGACCAGATCACCTGGAATGTCCGCGACCAGGGCTTCGACATGTTCCTGTCCGGCGGCGTGCCGGGCTCCATCGGCAAGGCCATCGGCGCCGGGCGCGACGCCATCCTCGGCGGGGCGCAGACCGGCGACATCGACCTGTGGGCCATCCACCCGGGCGGGCGCTCGGTGCTCGACGCCGTGGAAGCCGCCTTCGCCCTGCCCCCCAAGGCGCTGCAGGCCTCGCGCGAAGTGCTGCGCCGGTTCGGCAACATGTCCTCGGCCACCGTCCTGTTCGTGCTGAAGGCGCTGATGGAGGACCCGACCCCGGGGACCCGGGGTTGCGCGATGGCCTTCGGACCGGGCCTGACCGCCGAGACCATGCTGTTCAGCCAGGCCTGACCGCCGTGCCGGACTTCGCCAGCCGCGCCCACACCCCCGAGCTGATGGACGGCGACGACGTGGACTTCGAGACCTTCCACGGCTGTCTGGCGGACCTGGCCAAGGTCAACCGCCTGACCCTGGCCTACCGTCCCACCCTGGCCTTCCTCAACCGCCTGCGCCGCGAGGGACGCTGGCCCGCCGATCGGCCCCTGGAGATCCTGGACGTGGGATCGGGATACGGCGACATGCTGCGCGTGATCCGACGCTGGGCCGCCCGCCGGGGCCTCGCCGTGCGGCTGACGGGCCTGGACCGCAATCCCTGGTCGCAACGCTCGGCGGAGCAGGCGCGGGGCTCGGCGGGCATCCGCTGGCTGACCGAGGACCTGTTCGACCACCAGGGCGGGACCGATGTCGTGCTGTCGTCCCTGTTCACCCACCACCTCGACGACGCCAGCCTGATCCGGTTCGTCGAATGGCAGGAGACCAACGCCAGAATAGGATGGTTTGTCAACGACTTGCTGCGACATCCTTTCAGCTACCACGGGTTTACCCTGCTGGCCCGTCTGATGCGCTGGCACCCGTTCGTGCAGCACGACGGGCCGGTCTCGATCAGCCGCGCGTTCAGCCGCCGGGACTGGACGGAGGTGCTGGTCAAGGCCGGCGCGCGCCATGCGCGCATAGAGCCCTGGTTCCCCTTCCGCCTGTGCGTCTCGCGGGTGCGCGGATGAGCGGGGCGCTGGTGATCGGCGGCGGCCCGGCGGGGGCGGCCACGGCGATCCTGCTGGCCCGGGCGGGACGCGCGGTCACCCTGCTCGAGCGCGAGACCGGTCCCCACGACAAGGTCTGCGGCGAGTTCATCAGCCACGAGGCCGCCGCCTATCTGTCCCGCCTGGGCCTCGACCTGCGCGCCCTGGGCGCGGCGCCGATCCGCGCCGCCCGGCTGGCGCACGGGCGCGGCGCGACCGAGATCGCCCTGCCCTTCGCCGCCTTCAGCCTGTCGCGCCGGCGGCTGGACGAGGCCCTCCTTGGCCTGGCGCAGGACGCGGGCGTGCAGCTACGGCGGGGCGTGCGGGCGCGCAGGCTGACGCCCACCGGCAGGGACTGGGCGGTCGATCTCGGCGAGGCCGGGAGCCTCCGCGCCGAGGCCGTCTT
>JAQGII010000260.1 GCA_028291305.1 Caulobacteraceae bacterium | reverse complement strand
CCCCCGCCGCCGCCCCCGCCGCCGCCCCCGCCGCACAGCGGCATCGTCATCCAGACCCCGTTCCGCGCCGAGGACTTCGCCTGGTCCACCGCCCCCGGCACGGCGCACATCCGCGGCTTCAGCGCGCCGTCGCAGAGCTGCGCGGGCAACGCCGTGGCCCTCACCCCCGACAGCCCCTATTCGCGCGAACGGATCGGCAAGCTGTACGGCTCGACCGAATACGCCGTGCTGCCCATCGCGGTGGTGCGGGCCAAGGTGATCGCCAACGACAACCCGGCCATGCGCGGCTATGTGCGCTCGGCGCGCTGCGACAGCGCCGGCAGCTTCGCCTTCGACAGCCTGCCGGCCGGCTCCTTCTTCGTCATCGCCGAGGTCGGCAATCCGGCCGGACCCAGGGTGATCATGCGGCGGGTGACCGCCGTGACGGGCCGCGTGCTGCAGGTGCCCCTGACCGGCGTCGCGCCGGGCGCGCGCGCGGCGCCGCGGCGCCGGCCGCCGACGGGCTGATAACGCCAGGACCTAGCCCGCGCTCTCCAGCGCCTCGACCCGCGCCAGCAGCCGCTCCATGCCGCGGTCGATGACGCCGTCGTGGCGCAGGTGCTCCACCAGGTCGCGCAGATAGTCGACGTTGCGCCCCGACAGCCCGCGCGAGCCGGCGATCAGCCGGGCCTGGTGCTCGAAATCCAGCCGTCCGGCCCACTGCGGGTGGCTCATGTCCGACAGGAAGGCCAGGGTCGGGACGCGCCGCCCGTCGGCCAGGCGGATGAAGACCTGCGCCTCGCGGTAGGTCTCGGTCGGCTGCTCGCGCTCCAGCAGGTAGGCGTAGACCTGGGGCCAGTCGGCCTCCGTCACGCGGAAGGCCGCCCCGCGCACGGAGCCGCCGGGCGCCAGCCCCAGGACCAGGCCCGGCCGGCCGGGAACCCCGCGGTGATGCACCGAGTAGATGCAGAAAGCACGCCGGCGCCCGTGGAGCACGGCGGCCTGACGCTCTACAAAGGCGAACCCGGGCCGCCACATCAGCGAGCCGTAGCCGAACACCCACCGACCTTCGCCCATTCCCGTCCCTGACTCCCGTCCGTCACTGAGCCCCATACAGGCAAACCATGCCCGAGCCCTCCGCTTCCCCGCAACCCAAGAGGCATCGCCGCTTCTGGCTCTGGGCGCCCTATGTGGCGGTGCTGGCCGCCCTGGTCGCCTGGAGCGGGGTTTGGCTGGCGATGTCGCTGCGCACCCAGTCCGAACTGAACGACCGGGCCAAGGCGCTGCGCGCCCGCGGCTACGCGGCGTCGTGGAGCGGCATGAAGGTCGACGGCTGGCCGTTCCGCCTGGACCTGACCCTGACCCAGCCGCGCTTCGGCGAGCCCTCCGGCTGGGCCGTGGCCGCCCCGGTCCTCAAGGGCGAGTCGATGCCCTACACCCCCGGCCGCTGGATCCTGGTCGCGCCGGAGGGCCTGACCCTGACCCGGCCCGGCAAGGGCCCGCTGGCCGTCGCCGGCCGGGCGATCCGCGCCAGCGTCGGCGGGCTGGACACCCCCCAGCCGCGCTTCTCGTTCGAGGGGCTGGACCTGTCCCTGTCGCCCGCGCCGGGCGGCCAGCCCACCGCCTTCTCGGCCGCCGACCGGCTGGAGATGCATCTGCAGCCGGGGCCCGACGACCAGGCCGCGCTCCTGGTCCGGGTGGAGGACGCCAAGCTCGAACCATCCACCAACCTCGCCCGTCTGGCGACCACCCTGGACCTGACCTGGGACTCGCGCCTGTCGCACCTGTCGGCGCTGCGCGGCCGCGACTGGCCGTCCGCCGTCCAGGCGTGGACCGCCGCGGGCGGCGCGATGACCATGGCCAACGCCAAGATCGCCCTGGGCGGGCTGGCGCTCGAGGGGGCCGGCGGCAGCCTGACGGTGGGCCCGGACGGCCGCCTGCGCGGGGCCGCGCCGATGACCGTGCGCAAGGGCGGAGGCCTGAACCTGGGCGGCTTGCATCTGGGCGGCGTGACCGTCGGCGGCCTCAGCTTCAGCGGGCCGATGCCCCTGAAGTTCGAAGACGGCCGCGTCTGGTTCGGCGCCTTCCCCATCGGGCCGGCGCTGAAGGTCTATTGAGGTCCGCGAGGTTGCGCGGCGGACGGCAAAGTTTATGGTCCGCGCCTTTCCCGGAGCCGTTCGGCTTGGCGTGAAGCCACTCCAGGCGTGTAGAAGGCTCCCATTCGAAATTTTCAGCGCGATGGCCGCCGAAACCGGGGGTCGAGGGTGAGTGACGATGGGCGAAAAGCCGGCGCCTGAAACCGCATCGCTGGACGACGTCCGCGCGCGCATCGACGCGATCGACGACCAGATGCTGCGCCTGGTCGCCGAGCGGGCCGGGCTGGCGTCGTCGGTGGCCAAGGCCAAGCGGGCGGCGGGCGAGCACAGCTTCGGCCTGCGCCCGGCGCGCGAGGCCCAGATTCTGCGCCGCCTGCTCATCGGCAAGGACCCGGCGGTGTCCAGCGAGGTGGTGATCGCGCTTTGGCGACAGATCATGGCCGACAGCCTGTCGCGGCAGGGCGCCTTCCATATCAGCCTGTGGGGCGGCCGAAACCTGGTGCGCACGGTCGAGCTGGCGCGCCTGCGCTTCGGCGCTGCGGTGGCGATCCGCGGGGCCGCGCGTCCTGAGGACGCCTTCTCCGCGGCCAGGACCCTGGGCGGCGTCGGCGTGCTGGCCCTGGCCTCGGACACCCCGTGGTGGGGCAAGCTGCTCGCCGAACCCAAGCTCAACGTCTTCGCCTCCCTGCCCTGCCTGCGCCGCTGGGGGCCCGCCGCCGCCCTGGCCGTGGCCCAGGTCGAGGTCGAACCCTCGGGCCGCGACGAGACCTTCTGGGTCACCGACGCCCCGCAACAGTCCACCGTCCTGATCGAACACCTCGGCCACATCGGCTTCGCCGCGGAGCTGCTGGGCGACGCCGGCGGCCTCAAGCTGTTCACCCTCGCCGGCTTCGTCCAGAAGGACGACGAGCGGCTGAAGCTGGCGCCCGGCCGGCTCAAGGGCGTGATTGGGGCTGCGTCGATGCCGTTCGACGTGTAAGAGCCGCCAATGACCCCGCCCGCCTCCAAGACCGCGCCCCGGGCCAAGTCCGGGATCCTGGACATCCAGGCCTATGTGCCCGGCAAGTCCAAGGCAGCGGACCCGACCCTCGTTCCGGTCAAGCTGTCGTCCAACGAGAACATCCTCGGCTGCAGCCCCGCCGCCCTGGCCGTCTACCAGGCCGGCGCCGACCACCTGAACCGCTATCCGGACTCCACCAACGCCGACCTGCGCCAGGCGATCGCCGACCGCTACCGGCTGGAGCCCGAGCGCCTGGTGTTCGGCTGCGGCTCGGACGAGATCTTCGCCCTGCTCAACCAGGTCTATCTGGAGCCCGGCGACAACATCGTCATGGGCCAGTACGGCTTCACCGCCTACGCCATCGGCGCGCGGGCCTGCCAGGCGCAGGTGCGCTACGCCGACGAGCCGCAGCTGCGCACCCATGTCGACAACATGCTGGCCCTGGTGGACGAACGCACCCGCATCGTCTTCTTCGCCAACCCGTCCAATCCCACCGGCACCATCATCGACGACGCCGAGGTCGCGCGGCTGCACGCCGGCCTGCCCGGCGACGTGATCCTGGTGATCGACGGGGCCTATGCCGAGTTCTGCACCGAGCGAGGTTTCAGCGACGGGCTCGACCTGGCCCGCACGGCCGGCAACATCGTCGTCACGCGCACCTTCTCCAAGCTGCACGGCCTGGAGGGCCTGCGGGTCGGCTGGGGCTATTGCCCCGAGCCGGTGGCGGCGGCCGTCGACCGCATCCGCCTGCCGTTCAATGTCAACATCCCGGCGCAGGAGGCGGCCATCGCCGCCCTGGCCGACCAGGACTTCCAGGAGCGCTCGCTGCAGCTGGTGCAGACGTGGCGGCCGTGGCTGATCCAGCAGCTGGGCGGCATCGGCCTGGAGGTGATCCCCTCGCACGCCAACTTCGTGCTGGTCGCCTTCCCCCAGGCGCCCGACCGGCGCACCGCCGCGGCGGCGGAGGCCTATCTGGCCGAGCGCGGCTGGCTGGTGCGGGGCCTGAAGAACTACGGCCTGCCCGACCACCTGCGCGTCACCATCGGGCTGGAACAGCACATGCGCGCCGTGGCGGAGGCCCTGGCGGCCTTCATGAAGGGCTAGGGCCATGGCCGAGCCCATCTACGACACCATCGCGGTGATCGGCTGCGGCCTGATCGGCGGCTCGATCGTCCGCGCGACCCGCGCCGCCGGCGCGGCCGGAACCATCGTCGTGGCCGAACAGGGCGCGGCCAGGACGCGGGTCGAGGAACTGGGCATCGCCGACCGCGTCACCGCGGACCTGGCCGAGGCAGTGCGCCAGGCCGACCTGGTGATCTTCGCCACGCCGGTGGGCGCCATCGGCGCCGCGGCCGAGCTGGCCGCCCCGGCCTACAAACCCGGCGCCACCATCTCCGACGTGGGTTCGGTCAAGGCCGCCCCCGGCCAGGCCCTGCGCGCCACCGCGCCGGCGGGCGTGTTCGTCATTCCCGGCCACCCCATCGCCGGCACCGAACACTCCGGACCCGACGCCGGCTTCGCCGAACTGTTCCAGAACCGCTGGACCATCCTGACCCCCGGCGCCTCGCAGGAGCCCGCCTACCTGGCGGCGCTCGACCGGCTGACCGCCTTCTGGACCGCCCTGGGCGCCCGCGTCGACACCATGGACGAGCAGCACCACGACCTGGTGCTGGCCGTCACCAGCCACCTGCCCCACCTGATCGCCTACAACATCGTCGGCACGGCGGCGGACCTGGAAGAGGTCACCCAGGCCGAGGTGATGAAGTATTCCGCCGGGGGTTTCCGCGACTTCACCCGCATCGCGGCCTCCGACCCGGTGATGTGGCGCGACGTCTTCCTCAACAACAAGGACGCGGTGCTGGAGATCCTGGGCCGGTTCACCGAGGACCTGCAGGCCCTATCGCGGGCGATCCGCTGGGGCGACGGCGACAAGCTGCAGGAGCTGTTCACCCGCACCCGCGCCATCCGGCGGGGGATAATCGACGCCGGCCAGGAAACCGCCGAGCCCGATTTCGGCCGTCATCACGGCGTAGCGCCGGAACCTGCCGCGTCTGGACCAGTCGCGCCAGCCAAGGCTCCGGGTTAAGCTCGCTCCATGCCGCACGATCACGATCACCTGCACGCGCAACATGACGAGCATGAGCATGCTCACGATCATGACGACCACGATCACCACGACGATCACGATCACGCCTCGCACGGGCACGGGCACGGCCATCACCACCATCACGCCCCGCCCGGCGGCATCGGCGACTGGCGCTATCTGATCGGCATCGGCCTGAACCTGGCCTTCGTGGTGGCCGAGGCCATCGCCGGGGTGATCTCCAACTCCACCGCCCTGTTCGCCGACGCCAGCCACAACCTGTCCGACGTCCTGGGCCTGGCCCTGGCCGGCGGCGCCGTCTGGCTCGCCAAGCAGCCGAGCGCGGACCGGCGCACCTACGGCTTCGGCAAGGCGACGGTGTTCGCCGCCCTGATCAACGGCCTGCTGCTGGTGTTCGCCTCGGGCGCCATCGTCTGGGAAGCCATCCACCGCTTCCTCGAGCCCGCGCCCATCCAGAGCGTGACGGTGATGATCACGGCGGGCCTGGGCGTGCTGATCAACGGGGCCACCGCCCTGATGTTCATGCGCGGCCGCGAGAACGACGCCAACGTCAAGGCCGCCTTCCTGCACATGGCCGCCGATGCGGTGATCTCGGTCGGCGTGATCGTGGCCGGGGTGCTGGTGATGTTCACCGGCGCCCAGTGGATCGATCCCCTGGCCTCCATCGTCATCGTCGTGGTGATCCTGATGGGCACGTTCGGCCTGCTGCGCG
>JAQGII010000058.1 GCA_028291305.1 Caulobacteraceae bacterium | reverse complement strand
TCGCAGGACGCCACCCGGCTACTGCTTGAAGTCGTCGCCGACAAGACAGGCTACCCGGTGGAGATGTTGAGCCTCGACATGGAGCTGGAAGCCGGTCTCGGCATCGACTCCATCAAGCGGGTGCAGATCCTGTCGGCCCTCCAGGAAAAGCTGCCTGAACTAGCGGCTGTGGACGCCAACGCCCTGGCGGCGCTCAACACCCTGGGCGAAATCGTCGCCTTCGCCGAGGCGGGGCGGACGGCGCCTGCGATCAAGCCCATGACCAAGGTCAACGGGAACACCCTTTCCATGCAGCGGCTCGCCGTCGAGATCGAGCCAGCGCCCGCGCCGGGCTTGGTGACGCCGGGCCTCCTGGGCAACGACGTGGTGTGGCTCGCCGGCGGGCCGCCGGACTTGGCCGCCGCCCTGTCCCTGGCCCTCGGCAAGGCGGGCATCGCCGCCCGCGCCGTGGCCGAGTGTCCCGCCGACGCGCGCGCTGTGATCGTCCTGTCGGGCCTGGAGCCCGCCGGCGATGCGTCCGCCTATGCGGCGTTGAACGAGCAGGCGTTCCGCCAGGTGCAAGCCTGCGCCGACGCCATGGCCGAGGGCGGCCGCCTGCTGGTGACCGTCCAGTCCACCGGCGGCGACTTCGGCCTGAGCGGCGCCGGACCAAACGTCTGGTCAGCCGGCATTGCCGCCCTGGCCAAGACCGCCGCCCTGGAATGGCCGCACGCCTCGATCCGCGCCATAGACATCGCTGCGGGCACGGCCGAGACCACGGCCGAGCGCCTCACCGTGGAACTGCTCACCGGCGGTTCGCAGCTGGAGGTGGCGCTTGACGGGGAAGGGCGCCGGCTATCTCCCAAGGCCGTCCTGCGGCCGGATCCGCAGGCGGTCTCCGCCGCCTTCCCGGCGGACGGCGTGCTGCTGGTTTCCGGCGGGGCGCGGGGCGTCACCGCGGCCTGCCTGCAGGCCTTGCTGTCGCGCGAGCCCGGCAAGGTCGCCATCCTCGGCCGAACGGCCCTGCGCCCCGAACCGGAAGGTTTGGCGGGCATCACCGGCGATGCCGATCTCAAGCGCGCACGGATGCAACAGGCCGCGGCCGAGGGGCGCAAGGTCACCCCGCAGGAACTGGGCGCGGAGGTGCGCGACATCCTCGCCATCCGCGAGATCAAGGCCAACCTCGACCGGCTGGCGGCCACGGGGGCGGATGTCCGCTACTTCGCGGTGGACGTCGCCGACGCAGCGGCGGTGAGCGCCGTGGCCGAGGAGATCCGCACCGGCTTCGGGCAGTTGCGCGGCCTGGTTCATGCGGCCGGGGTCCTGGCCGACAAGGAGATCCGGCATAAGAGCCTGGAGCAGTTCCGTCGGGTCATGACCACCAAGGCCGGCGGTTTGCGTAACCTGCTGGATGCCACCGCCGACGACCCCTTGACCCACATCGTCTGCTTCTCGTCAGTAGCGGCCTGGCGCGGGAACATCGGCCAAGTCGACTACGCCATGGCCAACGACGTGCTGAACCGGGTGTGCCGGGCCGAGCGGGCGCGCCGGAAAACCTGTCTGGTGAAAGCCATCGGCTGGGGTCCATGGGCCGGAGGCATGGTGGACGCCGGCCTGGAGGCGCACTTCGCCGCCATGGGCGTGGGGCTGATCCCGCTCGAGGAGGGCGCCCGATTTTTCGCTGACGCGTTCCAGGGCTTGGATGGCGATGCGCCCGAGCTGTTATATGGCGGCGGGCTGGCGTCCTTCGGCATCTCGGCTGAGGAACCCGAGGACGCCCACGTATTCGAGGCGCGCCTACACCGCGACACCCATCCGTGGATCTCCAGCCATATGGTGCGCGGAAAGCCGGTGGCGCCGCTGGCCGCCGCCCACGACCTGGCGCTTCAGGCCGTGCGTCAGTGGCTTCCCCATGCGCCCGCCCAGAGCAGCGCCACGATCCACGTGGAAAAGGGCATGGTGCTGGAAGGCTTTGAGAGCGGCGGGGACGTGTTCCGTATCGAGTGCCGGCGAACGGACGCGCGCGATCGGATCGCGGTGCGGATTCTGTGCCCGGACGGCGCGGTGGCCTATCGCCTGGAGCTGCGGCTGGGCGAACAGACGGCTGCGCCGGCGCCCGCGCACCTAGAGGTCGCCCCCTGGCCCGAGGGAAAGGCGGTCTACGACGGCCGGCTGTTCCATGGCCCCGCCCTCCACGTCATCGAACAGATAGACGGGCTGGGGGAGGGCGGCGTGGCGGCGGTGCTGCGCAGCTGTCACCCGCAGGCGATCGGCGCCAGCGCGCCCATCGACCTCTTGGACGGCGGCTTGCAGTTGGCCGTCCTGTGGGGCCACGAACAGTTGGGCAAGGAAAGCCTGCCCACAGGGATCGAGGCCCTGCAGCTGGTGCGGCCATGGCCGCCGGGGCAAGCCGTGCGCTGCGAAGCGGTGCTGAATACCGGCGGACAGCTAACGAGCGAATGGACCCTCCGTTTCACCGACGAGGCCGGGGCGTTCCTGGCCGTAATCGAGGGCCTGAAGATGCATGTCCTGCCCTCGCCCAAAGGCAGTCCGGCGTCCCCACCCGTCAGCCAGGGGGTGGCCTGATCCGGCCCCCGCCATGAGCGCACGCTTCGAACCCATCGCCGTCGTCGGCCGCGGCTGCATCGTGCCGGGGTGTGATACCCCGGAAGCCCTTTGGCGGACGGTGTCGGAAGGCCTGTGCCACATCACTGCGCCCGCCCCTGAGGCATGGCGAGTGGGCATGGACCGGGTGCTCAGCGGCGACCCAGGACTCTACCGGCACGACCATAGTTGGTCGGCGCAGGGCGGCTATGTCGGGGCGCTGGCGGTGCAGCTGGACCCATCGGCGGACCTGGAGCCAGGGCTCGCCGAACAGCTGGACCCGGTGTTTCGCTGGACCCTCCATGCGGCCGGACAGGCCCTGCAAGGGGTGAAGCGTGTCGCTGCGGAGCGGGGCGGGCTCATCCTGGGCAACCTGTCATATCCCACCCAGTCGCTGAGCCGGATGGTGGAGAGGCAATGGGTCGAGCGCGCCCTCGGGAAGCCCCTGGGACCTGATGTCCATCCGCTGAACCGCTTCATGTCCGGATCGCCCGCCATGCTGGCGGCGCGAGCCTTCGACTTGCGGGGCGGGGCCCTGGCCCTGGACGCCGCCTGCGCGTCGGGTCTCTACGCCATCAAGATCGCGTGCGACCGTCTGCAGGACGGGCGTGCGGATTTGATGCTGGCGGGATCGGTGAACGCGGCGGACCAACTGTTCCTGCATGTCGGTTTCAGCGCCCTGAACGCTCTCAGTCCCAGTGGCCGTAGCCGGCCTTTTCACCGCGAGGCCGATGGCCTGGTGCCCGCCGAAGGCTCCACCTTCGTAGCGCTCAAGCGGCTGGAAGACGCCCTGGCAGCGGGCGACCGCGTATACGGAGTGATCCGGGGTATCGGGCTTTCCAATGACGGGCGCAGCGGCGGCTTCCTGACCCCCGACCGCAACGGCCAAGTGCGCGCCATGCGCGGCGCCCTGGATCAATCGGGAATCGCCGCCGATCTGGTGCAGTACGTGGAATGCCACGCCACCGGCACCTCCGTCGGCGACGCCGTCGAGATCGCCAGCCTCCTGCAAGTCTATGGTCAGACGGCTTTGGCGCTTGGCTCGCTGAAGGCGAACCTCGGCCACCTGATCACGGCGTCTGGCATCGCCGGCCTGATCAAGACCTTGGCGGCCATGGAGCATGGGCGGCTGCCCGCCACTCCCGGGGCGCGACCTCTGTCCGGAGCTTTCGAGAAGACAGCGTTCAGCGTGCCGGCCGCCAGCGCCTCCTGGGAGGAGTGCGACGGCCAAC
>JAQGII010000057.1 GCA_028291305.1 Caulobacteraceae bacterium | reverse complement strand
AAGGAGAAGGGGGGGTGCAAACTCAAAACCGCCTTGGGGGAGACAGAACGGAGTTCTCCGTCTGGCTGTGTTGCCTCCACAAGTCAATCGCCGCCCGATCCGCGTCCTGGCGCTTGGCGAAAGCCGGCGGGCGGCCTTAGTTGGACCCTGACGCCTCGGAGGCCGGACAAATGGGACTTTTCGCGGAGGTGGCCCTGGACCTGGGCGCGGCCTGGCTGGCGGGCGGGCTGATCGGCATGGAGCGCAGCTTCCACGGCCGCGCCGCCGGCTTCCGCACCCACGCCCTGGTGTCCATCGCTTCAGCCGCCGCGGCGATGGTCTGCCTCGCCCCGGTCCTGGTTCCGGGGGCCTTCCCCGGAGGCCCGCTGCGCCTCGATCCCGGGCGGATGGCCCAGGGCGTGATGACCGGCGTCGGCTTTCTGGGCGCGGGGGTGATCTTCAAGGAGGGCGTCAACGTCCAGGGCCTGACCACCGCCGCCTCGGTCTGGGCCACCGCCGCCCTCGGCCTGCTGTTCGGCCTGGGCGAATTCCTGCCCGGCGTGCTGGGGACGGCGGCGGTGCTGGCCACCCTGCTGGGGCTGCGCTGGGTCGAAGCGATCATGCCGTCCCCAGTCTATGCCTGGTCGGTGTTCCGCTTCAACGCCGTGGGGGCGCCGACGTCCGAGGAGCTGATCGGGCTGCTGGCGTCCAAAGGCGTGGTCCTGGCCGGGCTGAGCTACGGCCGCACCCGCAGTGGCGACCTGCTGGAATTCAGCGGCAACCTCAAGGCCGCGACGCCGGGGGATTTCCGCGATGTGGCGGCCTACCTGCGCACCCTGGAAGGGCTGGTCGAGTTCGAGCTGTCGCGGATCAGCAAATAGGCCCGCGCCGCCGTCACCGGCCGTCGACGTCCAGCGCGGCCTCTTCGGTCCGGCAGGCGGTCAGGGCGTCGCCCTGGTATTCCACCAGATAGGTGAAGGCGGTGGCGCTGCGGGCGACCGCCAGGACGGAGACCTCCCTGACATGGGGAATGGCCCCGCCCTGCGTCCGCCAGCGGTATCCGTAGCGGCGCTCGCCGGCCAGCAGGTCGGAGGCCCAGAACTCCGGGGCGCAGATCATGCTGCTGCAGGTGTTCAGCTTTTCCGGCCGGCCGAAATCGGCGGAGAAGGCCTGGGCCAGCCGATCGACCTCGGCGCGGATCCCGACCCCTTCCGGATCGCTGACGATCACCGGGCTGACCGCCTGCACCACGCACACGCCGGTGGCCGGGAAGGCCTCCACCGCCACCTTGTCGAACCGCGCGTCGGGGAGCGGCGGCCGGGCCACCTGGTACCAACCCGGCTTGAACCGCCGGGCGCCGTCCAGCCTGGAGACCGGGGCGCCGATGCGGATGCCGAAGGGGCCCGGGACGGCCGCCGGGCAGGCCGTGGCGAGCATCGCGCCCGAGGCGGCGCCGGCAATCAGCAGCGGCAGTTTCAATCCGGCGGCCTCGGCTTGCTATCGACGCCCAGTCTCGACGCCCAGTCTCGACGCCTGTCCAACGTCGGCGGCGGCGCATGGATGCACGGCGGCGGGCGCCCCGCACGCATCCTGTGGTCCTGCCGATCCGGTTGCCCTATATCGCAAGGGGACGCCGGTCCAGCCTTCCCGGCCTGGCCCGGCCGCCGCGCAGACAACGTTCCGAGGGGTAATGCAGCAGATCATCCCGGTGCTGATCGCAGGCGGAGCGGGGACGCGGCTGTGGCCCGCGTCGCGCGGCGACAAGCCCAAGCCGTTCCACAGGCTGGGCATGGACCGCACCCTCCTGCAGGACACCGCCCTGCGCTTCCAGGGGCCGATGTTCGCCGCCCCCGTCGTCATCTGTTCGAGCCGTCACGCCGAGTTGGCCCGCGCCCAGCTGACCGAGGCCGGCCGGCCGCCGATGGCCGTCCTGGCCGAGCCGGAGGGCCGCAACACCGCCCCGGCGGTGATCGCCGCCGCCGTCTACGGCGCCGAGATCGGGCCCGAGACCGCGCTGCTGCTGGTGCACGCCGACAACCTGGCGTCGGACGTGCCGGCCCTGCACGCGGCGATCGCCGGGGCGCTGCCGGCGGTGAACGCCGGCCACATCGTCCTGTTCGGCATCAAGCCGGACGGACCGCACACCGGCTACGGCTACATCCAGGCCGGGATCGGCGACGGCGCCACCTCCCCCGTGGTCTCGTTCATCGAGAAGCCGGACCTGGAGACCGCGCGCCGCTTCGTGGAGGATCCGATGTTCAGCTGGAACGGCGGCATGTTCCTGTTCCGCGCCGGCGACTTCCTGGGCGAGGCGGACAGGCTGGCGCCGCAGGCCGCGGCGGCGGTGAAGGCGGCGGTGCGCGATGCCGAGCGGCAGGGCGGCGTGATCGTCATGTCCGACGCCTTCCGCGCCGCGCCCGCGATCGCGGTGGACTACGCCATCCTGGAGAAGACCGACCGCGCCCGCGTGGTGATGACCGACTTCGGCTGGAGCGACGCCGGCACCTGGTCGGCGCTGTGGGGCAGCTCGCCCAAGGACGGCGGCGGCAACGTCCTGTCCGGCGACGTCATCGCGACCTCGGCGGCCGACTGCCTGGCCCAGACCGACGGGCCGACCGTGGTCCTGGCGGGGGTCTCGGACCTGGTGGTGGTGGTAGAGAACGGGATCGTGCTGGTGGCCTCGCGCGCCGCCGCCGACGGGGCCTACAAGGCGCTCGACCTGGACCAGCGGCCGGACCTGAAATAGCGGCGGGGGCCTACACCGCGAAGGTGTCGGTCAGGATGCGCTCCAGCCCGCGGGCGTCGACTTGGTCGAAGGCCGCCAGCTCGACGGCGTCGACGTCGAACACCGCGATCAGCCGGCCGAAGCCGTCCAGAACCGGCACCACGATCTCGCTGAGCGAGCGGCTGTCGCAGGCGATGTGGCCGGGGAAGGCGTGCACGTCCTCCACCACCTGGGTCCGGCGCGAGACCGCCGCCGCCCCGCACACGCCGCGGCCGAAGGCGATGCGCAGGCAGCCGAGCGTGCCCTGGTAGGGACCGACCACCAGCTCGTCCGGCTGCTCGGGATCGACCACGTAGAAGCCGGTCCAGAAGAAATGGTCGAACGCCTGGCCGAGCATGGCGGCCACGGTGGCCATGCGGGCCACGCGGTCGGTCTCGCCCTCCAGCACCGCGGCGATCTGCTCGGCCACCTCGGCGTAGCGGGCGGCCTTGTGGGCGGACAGCAGATCGGGAGCGAAGGCTTCGGCCATGCCCATCAGATGGCAGGGCAAGAAGCCGGGCTCAAGGGGTCACACCCACTTCGCGCGCGCCATGGCGGCATTCCCTGCGAGGAGGCTATGGGTCAGGCCAGCTTGGCGCCGTCCATCTGGGCCATCAGCTCTTCCTTGCGCGCCCTCAGCCGCTCGCCCATGGCGTCGAGGTCCTCGTCGCCGCGCTTGGCCTGGGCGAAGATGCCGCCCGGCTGCTCCTCTTCCCTGACGTGGTGCTTGATGTATTCGCCGAGCACCTTGACCTTGGCGTCGTAGAAGTCGTCGGAAGGCTTCATCGCCTCGATCTCGGCGATCAATTTCTTGGCCCCGTCATGCTCGACATAGGCCTCGTCCAGCATGTCGTCTTCGACCTCGCCGCGCTCTTCCGGATAGAAGATCTCCTCCTCGATGGTGGTGTGGACCTTCAGGGCCAGGGCGATCTTGCTGAACAGGGCCAGCTTGTCGCTGTCGCTCTCCAGCTGCTCATACTCCTCGAACCAGCCTTCCACCTCGCGGTGGTCCTTCTTCAGCACGGTGATCGCCAGCGGATCGCGTCGGCCGGTGCGGCGGGTGCGGCGCGGCTTGGCGGTCTTGGACGAGGACTTCTGGGTAGCATCCATGGGTGCGTCTCCGGGGTTGGGGTTGGACTGAGCAACCCCTTCGCCGCGACGGCGGTTCCCGCCCGGTTCCCAACTTCATCGGACCGTTCGCACCCGGCGGCGGGCGGTCAGAGCTCCAACCGCCCGGGACCGGCCATCTGGTCGGCCAGCTTGGACAGCTCCGGCACATTGACCGCCAGGCGGGCCAGGTAGTCGACCAGCTGGGCGCGTTCGACCTCGGTGAACCGGGCCAGGAGACGCCGCTCCCGCTCTTCCGAGATGCGGCGGACCGCCCCGTGCATGCCCATGCCCTTGGGCGTCAGCGACAGATCGGCCACCGACCCCGTGGAGCGGTCCAGCAACCCCCGCGCCACCAGCGCCTTGACGGTCCGGCTGATCGCCGCCCGGTCCATGCCCAGGCATTTGGATATCCTGGCCGCGGTCATCGGGCCCTCGTCCAGGACGAACAGGACCTTGGCCTCGACCGAGCCGATGCCGATGCGCGCGTAGGTGGCGCTGGCCGTCGTCACGACATGCCCCGCCAGGGAGCCGAGCCGGGCGGATATCTTGGTCCCGACCCCTGCGGGCGCCACCGGCGTGCGGTCCAAACTGCTGCCTTTACGATCCATCGGCGCTCGCCTCCCGTCACGCCATCGTTTCATATGCTGGGATTCACCCACGCAATGAAAGCCAGGTCAATTCTCTATGTCCGACGTGCGCCGCCGCCGGTGTCCTCATCTCGCCTCACCGCTTGGGCGCGGTGGAATAGAGCCTCTCGGCGCAGACCTCCTCGGGGATTTCGAAGCTGGCCGGCTTCCTGCTGTAGGTCGCCTTGGCGGTCCACGGCCGGGTGAAGGTGTTCGGATCGTCGATGGTCGTGCTCACGCTGAGCGTCTTGCCGTCCTTGCCGAGGGTGTAGCGCTCGGTCAGGTGCAGGGCCTCCGAATGGGGCAGGCCCCGGTCGTCCAGCGCTGTGACGTCGCGGAAGCCGGCGGACTCCACCACCAGGGTGTCGCCCTGCCACCGGCCCACCGAGTAGCCGAGGTAGAGGGGGTCGGCGTCCGTGGGCAGCGCCTCGTTCAGGTAGGCGGTGTGCGGCAGGCGGTTCTGGTGGATGAAATAGACCGCCTTGTCGCGCTGGATGATCTCGAACGGCTCGTTCTTGACCATCAGCCGGGGCAGGCCTTCGGGCAGGCAGGCGCCGGCGCCGTCCCAGGCCTTGTCGCCCTTGGCCGTCGCGGCCAAGTGCTTTTCGTAGAAGGCCCTCGCCTCGGGCTTGAGCGGGACCGGCTTGCCGTCGACGCTCTTCAGCGAGGGGCTGTAGCCGACAATGGACCATACCCCGGTCAGGTCGGGCCTGGCGTGGGCCGCCCCGGCCCCGGCCAGCATCGGCAGGGCCAGCGTCAGGGCGCAGGCGATCGCGGACAGGGTCTTCATTGGGCCACCGTGACGCCGTTGACCGGCGCGTTCCTGTTGTTCTCTTCGCAGACGTATTCCGAGCGCCGGATGTCGGGGCGCCAGTGGTAGATGCGGCGATAGCTGTAGGGATGCTCCAGGGTGACCGGGTCGTCGACCGTGATCACCATCTCCAGGTTCGCCCCGCCGTCGATCTTGCGATAGCGCTCGGTGATGTGCTCCTGGTCGGAGTGGCTGTCGCCCTCGTCGTCGATGAAGGTGCGGTCGTTGAGGACGACGGTGTAGACCACAACGGTGTCGCCTTCCCAGTTGTCCACCGAGTGGACGAGGAAGGTGTGGCCGGGGTT
>JAQGII010000030.1 GCA_028291305.1 Caulobacteraceae bacterium | reverse complement strand
CAGACGTCTATCGCGGGATCAGTTCGTCCATGTCGTCGCGGTCCAGGGCCTCGGCCAGCTGCTTCTTGGCGCGGTAGACCCGCACCTCCACCGCCTTGGGGCTGAGGCCGAGCAGCGCTCCGGCCTCCTTTTGCGAGAGCCCTTCCAGGACCGTCAGCACCAGGGGCTCCTTGAGAGCCGAGGGCAGGGCGGCGATGGCCCTGTCGAGCGCCTTGATCGCATGGCTGGTCGCCAGGGTCTGGTCCGCGATGGCGGCGGTGTCGGCCACCGCCTCGGTCTCCTCGGGCCCCCGCCGGCTCAGGCCGAACGCCCTGCGCACCGCTTCGCGGCGGGCGCGGTCGCGGCATTTGTTGAGGGCGATGCGCCGCAGCCACGCCTCGAACGGCCGTCCGGGGTCGTAGCGCGACAGGTTGGACAGGGCCGCCACGAAGGCGTCCTGCAGCACGTCGTAGGCCTCTTCCGCGTCGCCGACGTAGCGCCGCACGAAGCGGTAGAGCCAATGCTTGTGGCGGCCCATCAACAGGGAAAAGGCGCGCTGTTCGCCCGCGCGGGCGCGGCGGACGAGATCGGCGTCGGACTCGGCCTCGGCCGTGGTCAAAACGGTCCGATTGTCAGGGATTCGAAGACCTTTTGATCGAGCACTTGCTGCTGTTGGGGGGTGAGCACGGCGCGCACCTCGAGCACGTACAGGATAGTCTGTTTCTGTAGTTCGCCCATGCTGCTCTGCAGATGCTCCAGCGCCCGTTGCGCCGCGGTGCCCAGGGCCATCTCGTTGGCCAGGGCTTCGCCCAGTTCGGCGTTGGCCGAACCGATCTGGGCGCGCAGGCTGTTGCGCTGGTGGGCGTAGCGGTCCTCGATCTGGTCGATGCGGCGCTGCTGCTCGGGCGTCAGCGTCAGGTTCTGGTGCACCATCTCGTAGACGGTTTCGCGCAGCAGCAGGCGCGAACGGGCCGGCTGGGGCTGCAGATGGCCGGCGCCCAGCCGCGCGCCGACGAACGCCGCCAGGCCCGCCAGAACGATCGTGATCAGCAGGTTGCGCCAAAAGGCGCTGTTCATGCGCCGCCCCCGAGGCGGATCGAGGGGGCGAGCAGGCCGTCTTCGGACAGCAGGCCCATTTCCGACAGGTGCGTCGGCTTGGAGGGGTTCATGGCCCCGAAAGCCAGGCCCATGACCAGGGCGGCGAGGGTCAGGGCGACCCGCACGCCGGTCGAACCGGCCCCGGCCGCCGCGCGGCGCGCCTGGACCGCGGTCCAGACGCTGTCCTCCAGACCGTCGAGGGCCGGGGCCATGTCGGCCTTGGCCAGGGCGTTCAGTCTATCGTCGAGGGAGTAGGACATGGCTTTTCCTATCACGCGTAGGCGCGCCCGAGGAACCAGTAGAGGCCGATCCCCACCAGCGCGGCCGAGCAGACGTCGACCACCAGGGCGCGCGGCAGACCCATCTTGAACTTGACCAGAAGCGCGGCGATGCCCACGCAGGTCAACACCAGCGTGACCTGACCCACCTCGACCCCCAGGTTGAAGCCCAGCAGGAGTTCGGCGAGCCTTTCCTTGGGCAGTTGCATCTCCAGCAGCCCGGCGGCGAAGCCGAAGCCGTGGATCAGGCCGAACACCAGGGTCACCACCAGCCGCACCCGCGCGGCGTCGCGCAGATGGCCCGAGATCATCAGATAGTTGGCCGCGAAGATGCCGGCGCCGAGCACCAGCAGGGTCGGCAGGCCGCCCAGCCCGAGCATGTGGCCGAGGGCCATCAGCGCCAGCAGGCCGCCCATGCCCAGGGCCACGATGCCGGGCTTGCCCGTCGCCACGGCGATGTTCTCGGCGCCGACCATGGCGATGGTCAGGGCCACCAGGGCGTCGATGTACTCGGCGTGGGGCCGCAGGATGCCGGTGACCGCCAGGGCCAGGGTGCAGGAGTGGCCGATGGTGAAGCCGGTCACGACGAACAGCAGATCCTTCAGCCGCCGCGAAATCAGCACCAGGCCCACCAGGAAGGACATGTGGTCCACCCCGGTGAAGATGTGCATCATCCCCAGCTGCATGTATTTGAAGAAGCTGGCGTTGCGCAGGGGGTTCTGCGCCCCGGCCGACAGGTCGATGGTCTGGCTGTCGCTGGTGAACAGCTGTTCGATGAAGTCGCCGCCGGCCGGCTGGATCTGGGCGAAATTGGTGTGGCTGGGCACGATCTCGAAGAAGCCGGTGAAATGCAGCTTGATGTTCTTGGGCGTGGGGCAGTCGAACTGGAACAGCACCCGCTGGAACTGGGCCGTGGCGGCCAGGGGCCGCGCGCCGCCCGGATTGGCGCAGGGCTGGCCGTCGGCCGTGACCGACACCTTGCCCGCCAGATAGCGTGCGATCTGATCGGCCCGCAGCCACGCTTCCGGCGGCTTGAGCATCTTCAAGGTGGTGTCGGGAATGGCGATCGTCGCCTCGATGTGGGTCCCGTTGATCTGCCAGTCGGAGTGGCTTTCGCTGCGCGTATGGGCGAGCGCAGGGCCGCCGAGGCCCAGCGCCAGGAGGGCGACCGCCAACAGCCAGGCCACCGGCAGGCCGAGGCGGGAGGTCAGTCTCATGACCGCTCCGCTCATGGCGCGTAGCCGGGGGCGGTCAGGATCTGGGCCTTGGCGCGCAGGTAGCGGATGTTGGCGTCCTGCACCGCCTGCTGGGCGTCCTTCTTGAAATCGGTGAAGACCTGGTTGCCGGCCTGCTCGAGCGTGAGCTGCACCGAGGGGATGCGCTTGCCCACCTGCATGACATGGACGCCGTCCTTGTCGACCACCGGGTCGGTCACTTCGCCGGCCTTGGCGTCCATCACCGCCTTGTAGAGCTTGTCGCCCAGGTGGATCTTGGCCGCGAAGTCCAGTTCCTCGCCCTTGACCCGGCCGGTCTCGGCCAGGCCGAATTTCGCCTTCACCGCATCGACCGTCGCGCCGCCGCGCAGCGCCGCGGCGGCCTGTTGCATGACCGCGACGGTCTGATCCAGCGGCCGCGCGGGCGTGGGGGCCAGGACCAGGTCGTGCAGGGTCAGCACCCCCTGGGTGCGGTAGCGGTCCTTGTGCTGGGTGTAGTAGGCCAGCATCTCGGCCTGGGTCGGCTGCTTGGCGATGACGTTGGCCGAATTCTGCAGCTCGACGCCCCCGACCAGGGCCGCGCGCACGTCGGGGTCGGAGCCCGGCAGGTCGATCTCCAGGCCCCGCTGGACCATCAGCTCCTCGTTGATCATGTCGTTCAGCACCTTGCGCTTCTGCGCCTCGGTGGCCTTGGCCACGGGGACCCCGAACTCGCTCTGCAGCTGGGTGACGAAGTCGCTGACGATGATCGGCTTCTGGTTGACCAGGGCCGCGTCCTCCGGCGGCACGGTCTTGACCGCCGTGCCCTTGGCGGTGAACAGACCGAAGCCGGCGATGGCCAGGCCGATCACGGCCCCGCAGGCCAGCATGACCAACGAGCGCCGCGCGCCCGGCTGGACCAGGCTCCACTTCGTCGATTCCGGGATGTCCACGGGCGCCGCGACCGATTTCAACATGAGCGGTTAGTCTCCAGGAGCGTAGGGCTTCAGCTCGGCTTCGGCGAGCCGATGACCTGGCCGTTGACGGTGATCTTGACGAGGCTGCCGCCGATCGTGCCGTCCTTGAGGGGATGGATGACGGCCTGGACGCGATCGCCGGCCTTCAGGGATGAGCGCTTCCAGCCGAAGCGGACCAGGTTATTGGGACTGGAGCCCTCGATCGACCATTCCACTTCCTTGCCGCTGCCGTCCTTGACCACAAGCTGGACCCAGGAATGGGGGTTGGTCCATTGGAATTCCTTCACCACGCCTTCCAGCGTGAGCTCCCGATTGGTGTCGAACATCGAGAAGGAGTGGTGGGCCTGGGCCTGGCCGGCCGCAAGCAGGCCGAGCACGCCCAGCGTCGCTGCGATGCGCCTTTTCATGCCGCTGACCTTTCCCGTTCCGGACGACTCGGTCGTCCGGGTAGAGATACGCGCGTCAGGCTCGAACCCCTCGCCCGAGAGCGGATTTTAGGCCGGGTCGATTTGATCGCGCAACCGGACGTTCCGCACGGGAAGCGGCGGGGTTGCGCCCCGCCGCCGTCCGGCATCTCCGGGCCTTGCGCCCCTACTTCGGTTTGCGGAAGCGCATGACGAACTGATCGGC
>JAQGII010000013.1 GCA_028291305.1 Caulobacteraceae bacterium | reverse complement strand
ACGTGGAGCTGATCACCCCGATCGCCATGGAAGAGAAGCTGCGCTTCGCCATCCGCGAAGGCGGCCGCACGGTCGGCGCCGGCGTCGTGGCCAAGATCGTCGAGTAATCCCCAGCCTCACCGCTGGAACTGAAGAACCCCGCCGGAGCGATCCGGCGGGGTTTTGCTTTTCCAGCCGTCATCGCCGGACTGGATCGGGCGACCCAAGCGACACAGCGAAGTGGGCAGGGGGCTTGGGCCCCCCGGTTCGCCCGGAGCCTGTTGCAGGCCGACCCTTTGGTCGGGACAACAGAAAGCCGCCGCCGGAGCGATCCGGCGGCGGCGTCTTCCGTTCAGACCCTAGGGGCTAGCGACGATAGTCGCCGCCGTTGCGGCGGTCTCCGCCAGGGGCGGCTTCATAGCTGATCCGCTGGCTCAGGGCTTCGAAGCGGCGGTCGAGATCCGCCCGTTCGCGGGCGTCGAACCGTCCGTCGCGCTGGTAGCGGGCTTCCTGGTCCTCGATCATGGCCAGTTGGCGGCGCAGGTCGCGCGCGTCGACGCGGCTCAGGCGTCCGTCGCGTTGGGCGCGGGCGATCCGCTGGTCGAGCCAGTCGGCCCGGTTGCGGATCGGCACCCATTCGCCGGTGCGGTGGCCGTAGCCCCAGCCGCCCTGGGTGTAGCGCGAGTCGTAGCGGGGATCGCCGTAGTGAGGATCGCCGTAGACGATGGCCGGGCCATTGTTGCCGGCCAGCGCGCCGCCCAGCAGGGCTCCGGCCACCACGCCCGCTGCAGCGGCCCCCGCGACGTTGCCGTTGTTGTTGCCGCGGTTGCCGCCCCGGTTGTTATCGGTGGCCACCAGGGCCCCGCCGGTGGCGTTGGCGCCATTGCACGACAGCATGCCGTTATTGTTGCCGATGTCGCCCCTGCACTGGCCGTAGGGGATGCTGGACACGTGGAAGCGGCCGCTGGAGTCGGCGCATTCGGCGGTCAGCACGCCGTTGGACGACTGGGTGTTGCGGCAGGAGCCGGCGTAGGACCCGGACTGGGCAAAAGCGGCGCTGTTGACGCCGAGCCCGGCGAAGACCGTCGCTGCGGCGGCTGAAGCGAGAAAAATATTACGCATCGTCTGTCTCCCTGTGACGAATGTTGTCGATGACTCAATCAAGCACTGAGTCACATGAACCCCAGATGAGCCAAGCGCTCAGCTTCTGAAGGGATTCGGGCTTGTCCTGAACTCACAGGCCGAGGGCTGCTTGCCCTTTCGGGTGTAGGAACGCGGCGACGTATCGGGTGGTTCAATCGGCGGGTGCAATCTTGATCGCTCGCGTGAGGCGGCAGGAGGTCGGCAATTGGCGATGATGCTTGACGAGTCGCCGAAGCCGGAGTATCCACCGCGCCTCAGTTGAACCGGCCGTAACCGAGGGGTAACCCGAAGTTAGACGCGGTTCGCGAGACGGCCCTGACATAGCGCCTTTCGGCGCCATCTAGGGAATTGGCCTTCGCGGGTTTGCGCTGGCCTCAATCGTTTTGCGAATTCGCACGTCCGAAGCTTGAAACCGGGTTCTCCCGGCCAAAGCCCAGGGTTGGTCTTTGACACAGTATTCGAGCGTGGCGAGCGCTTCAGAGAGAGCGAGATGGATCGACAAAATATCCGTATCCGGCTGAAGGCCTTCGACCACCGGGTGCTGGACCATTCAACACGCGAGATCGTCAATACGGCCAAGCGCACAGGCGCGACCGTACGCGGCCCGATTCCGCTGCCCACGCTCATCGAGCGTTTCACCGTCAACCGTTCGCCGCACGTCGACAAGAAGTCGCGCGAACAGTTTGAAATCCGCACGCACAAACGCGTGCTCGACATCGTCGACCCCACCCCGCAGACCGTGGACGCGCTCATGAAGCTCGACCTGTCCGCCGGCGTGGACGTCGAGATCAAGCTCTAAGGGGACCCGCCATGCGAACCGGCGTGATCGCCAAGAAGCTGGGTATGACGCGTTTCTTCGATGAAGACGGCGTCCATGTGCCCGTGACCGTGCTGTCTCTCGACGGCTGCCAGGTCACCGCCCAGCGCACCAAGGAAAAGGACGGTTACGTCGCCCTGCAACTGGGCGCCGGAGCCAAGAAGGTGAAGAACACCAGCCAGGCTATGCGCGGACATTTCGCCAAGGCCCTGGTCGAGCCCAAGCGCGTGCTCGCCGAGTTCCGCGTGAATGAAGACGGCCTGATCGACGTGGGCGCGGAATTCACCGCCGACCACTTCGTGCCCGGCCAGAAGGTCGACATCCAGGGCGTGACCGTTGGTAAGGGCTTTGCCGGCGCCATCAAGCGTTGGCACTTCGGCGGCCTGCGCGCCACCCACGGCGTGTCCGTCTCCCACCGTTCGCACGGCTCCACCGGCCAACGCCAGGATCCGGGCAAGGTGTTCAAGAACAAGAAGATGGCCGGCCATCTGGGCCAGGACAACATCACCACCCAGAACATCACCGTCTGGCGCGTGGACGTCGAGCGCGGCCTGATCCTGGTCAAGGGCGCCGTCCCGGGCTCGGAAGGCGGCTACGTCAAGATCCGCGACTCCATCAAGAAGTCGCTGCCGCAAGGCGCTCCGATGCCCGGCGCGGTGCGCAAGGCTCAGGTCGACGCGGCGCCAGCCGCCGAGGCTCCGGTGGAAACCAACGAGGCCGGGGGCGAAGAATGAAACTCGACGTCGTAACCCTGGACGCCGGCAAGGCCGGGTCGATCGATCTGCCGGACGACATCTTCGGGATCGAAGACATCGGCGGCGACTTCCTG
>JAQGII010000001.1 GCA_028291305.1 Caulobacteraceae bacterium | reverse complement strand
CGTGGGACAGGGCGTCGCCCATCAGGCTGAGGCGCCACGCGATCATCAGGACGCCAAGGGGGGCGCCGCCGAAGGCCAGGGCCACGGCGCCGGCGCCGGCGCTCTTGAGCGCCATCAGGGTCATCGGATCGCCGGGGGTCATCAGACCGACTCCATCGGCCGCGCCGACACCGGCGGCTCGTCGGCCGTATTCCAGCTTTCCGCCAGGCGGCGGGCCTCGATCAGCCGCTCGGGCGACACCGTGGTGTCGGTGGGGCCCCAGGCGACGGCCTCGCGCGCCAGCACCAGCGATTGCGGGCAGAGGCGGCGCACCAGGTCGAGGTCGTGCAGCACGGCGATCACCGTGCGCCCCTGCGCCGGCCAGTTGGCCATCAGCTGGGCCAGGTCCTCGGCCGCGCGGGCGTCGATACCGTTGAACGGTTCGTCCAGCAGGACGAGCTTGGCGTCCTGGGCCATCACCCGGGCGAACAGGGCGCGCTGCAGCTGGCCGCCGGACACCGAGCCGATCGGCCGCCGCTCCAGCCCCTGCAGCCCGACCTGGGCCATCACCTCGGCCAGACGGTCGCGGTCCTCGGTGCGCAGGCCGCCGAACAGGCCGCGCCGCCCGATCAGGCCGAAACCGACCAGATCGCCCAGGCTAAGGGGGAATTTCAGGTCCAGCCCGTGGGCCTGGGGCAGGTAGGCGATCTCGGCCGGACGCACGCCGCACAGGTCGATCTCGCCCGCCAGGGGCCGCGCGTGGCCGGCCAGGGCCTTGAGCAGCGTGGACTTGCCCGAGCCGTTGGGGCCGACGACCGCGGTCAGGGTGTCGGGAGCGAACGCGCCGGTCAGCCGCTGCACCGCCGGGTGGCGGTCGTAGCCGACGCTGAGGTTATGCAGCTTCACCCCGGCCATGCCGTCAGACCAGGGCCAGGCCGATGACCGCCCACACCACGGCGCAGGCGGCGAGGGCCAGCAACAGGCGGGCCCCGGCGCTCATCTGCAGCAGGGTGGGACGGTGGCGGGGGTCGGATCGCGAAGTCATTTGTCGGCTTTATACTGTTATACTATAACACGCTAGGGGACTTCGACTCCGGGTTCCGGATCGCGTTGACTCAGGGCCTTCCATGAGTATAGTCCCGCCCTCTCGCCCGCCGGCCCTCCTGCGGGCGCATCCTTTTTTGTGGCACGCGCCGCGCGGCTTCCCCAAGTCGTTGGCCCGCCAGACTTTTTGAGGCTGAAGACCGATGTACGCGGTGATCAAGACCGGCGGTAAGCAATACCGGGTTCAGGCTGGCGACGTTCTCGTCGTCGAAAAGCTGGACGGCGATGTCGGCGCTGAAGTCGGCTTCAACGAAGTCCTCATGATCGGCGAAGGCGCCGACGTGGTGGTGGGCGCTCCCCTGGTGGACGGCGCGGTGGTCACGGCCACCCTGATCGAAACCCGCAAGGGCGAGAAGGTGAAGATCTTCAAGAAGATCCGCCGCCAGGGCTATCGCCGCACCAAGGGCCATCGCCAGCAAGAATCCGTCCTGCGCGTCACCTCGGTGGCCGGCCAGGGCAAGGAAGCCAAGTGGGACGGCGCGGTCGACCTGACCCCGCTGTCGGTGCTCAACCTGCGCGCCCGCAACCTGGCCCATACGGCCCAGGCAGCGGCGACCACGGAAGGCGCGCCCGCCAAGGCGAAGGCCGCCCCCAAGGCCAAGGCCGAAGCGCCCGCCAAGAAGGCGGCCCCCAAGGCCGCCGCGAAGGCCGAAGCTGCGCCGAAGAAGGCCGCCGCCAAGCCGAAAGCCAAGCCGACCGCTGAATAAGCGGCAGGCCAGTAGGATCAGGAGAGCAACATGGCTCACAAGAAATCAGGCGGCTCTTCGCGCAACGGGCGCGACTCGGCCGGCAAGCGCCTCGGCGTGAAGAAGTACGGCGGCGAGAACGTCCTGGCCGGCAACATCCTCGTGCGTCAGCGCGGCACCACCTTCTATCCGGGCGACAATGTCGGCCTCGGTCGCGACCACACCCTGTTCGCCACGGCGACCGGCCAGGTAAAGTTCACGACCAAGAAGGGCGACCGCACCTACGTCGGCGTGATCCCCGCCCAGGCTGCCAAGGCCGCCGAATAGGCGCGACACCGATACCTTCGGATCGCGCCGCGAAAATCGCAGCGATCCGGACCTAGTTTCAAGCGGGGAGTCCGGAACGCCGGGCTCCCCGCTTTTGTTTGGTCTGCACCCACGTTTTTGCAGCCGGGGCGACTTGAAGGACGGACGGCGCGACGCCACCTGCCCTAAAGCCGAGCTTGCAAGGCCAACACGAAAACCAGGTCCTACCAAGGGAGGACGGTCATGTGCGTCATCGATCATGCGCCTGACATCAGAGACGAAATCGCCACCGAACGGCTGAACCTGCGCCGCGCGCGCACGTCCGACGCCGCGGCCATCGTGCGCCTGGCGTCCGACTTCGCCATCTGCAGCATGTCCACCCGCATGCCGTTTCCCTACGGCCTGGGCGACGCGGAGGCCTTCGTGCGCCTGGTGTCGGCGCAGAAGCGCGAGCGGGAGAACACCTTCGTGATCGACAACGGCGACGACGGCGTGGTCGGCGTGCTCGGTTTCCATCAGCCGCCCGACGCACCGCTGGAGATGGGCTATTGGATCGGCCGCCCCTACTGGGGTCGCGGCTACGCCACCGAGGCGGCGCGCGCCGCCCTGGGCTGGGCCGGCAACGACTGGCGGCGCAAGATGGTCGTCGCCGGCCATTTCGCCGACAATGCGGCCTCCGCCAACGTGCTGGTCAAGTCCGGCTTCCTCTATACCGGCGAGGTGCAGAAGCGTCATTCGCGGGCGCGGCGCAAGGTCGTGGCCACCCGCATGATGGTGTGGCTGGCCTAAGACGGGTTCTCAACCCTTCAGCCGTTCGATCCACGCCGTGGTCGAGGGGTCGTGGGCGCTGCGCGGGCCGCCTTCCAGCTCCGGCAGGATGCGGCCGGCCAGGGCCTTGCCCAGCTCCACGCCCCATTGGTCGAAGCTGTTGATGCCCCAGACGGCGCCCTCCACCAGGGTCTTGTGCTCATAGAGCGCGATCAGCGCGCCCAGGGCCTGGGGCGTCAGGCGGTCCATCACGATCAGGCTGGAGGGCCGGTCGCCGGGGAAGGCGCGCTGGGGCGCCAGGACCTCGATCGCGGCGTCCTCCAGGCCCCTGGCCTCCAGCTCCGCGCGCACATCGGCCTCAGAGCGGCCGATCATCAGGGCCTCGGCCTGGGCCAGGAGGTTCGACAGCAGCATGGCCTGGGCGCCCGCCGGCCCCTCGTGGTTCCTGGCCATGCCGACGAACTCCACCGGGACCACGTCCGTGCCCTGGTGCAGCATCTGGAAGAAGGCGTGCTGGGCGTTGGT
>JAQGII010000499.1 GCA_028291305.1 Caulobacteraceae bacterium | reverse complement strand
GCGTGGATGGCCTGGCGTACGGCGCCGAGATCCAGGCCGTCGGGCGCGGGGGTCGCGCGGGGCGGCACGCCGACGGCCGGGTCCAGCAGCAGCGGCCGCAGGCGCTCGGGCACGGAAGCCATGATCTTGGCCCTGAGGTCCGCGGCCGCCCGCGCCAGCACCGGGTCGCCGCGCGCCGCCACCCATTGGGCGCCCAGCACCGCCGCCTCGATTTCGTCCGGCGTCAGCATCAGCGGCGGCAGGTCGAAGCCGTCCTCCAACACATAGCCGACCCCGGCCTCGCCACGGATCGGCACCCGCTGGCCCATCAGGGCGGCGATGTCGCGGTAGATGGTGCGTTTGGAGGTCTCCAGCTCCGCCGCGATGGCGTCGGCGGTGTGCGGGCCGCGCCCCCGGCGAAGGACCTGGATGATCTGGAACAGGCGGTCGGCGCGGCGCATGGGGGCATCCTGACGGCGTCATGCTGACAGCATGGTGGCAGCAGGCTGGGCCTAAGCCAAGCTCACTTTCAGGGAGAAACACAATGATCGTCCTCTACGGTTTCGGGTCCGGCTTCGGCCTTCCGGAAATCAGCCCCTATGTGACCAAGACCGAGGTCCAGCTGCGGATGGCCGGGCTGGACTACCGCAAGGAACAGGGCCGGTCCGACCGCTCGCCCAAGGGCCAGCTGCCCTTCGTCGAAGACGATGGCGAGCTGATCGCCGACTCCACCTTCATCCGCGCCCACATCGAGGAGAAGTACGGGGTGGATCTCGACCGCGGGCTCGACGCCAGCCAGAGGGCGCAGGCCTGGACCGTCGAGCGGATGGTGGAGAACCACCTCGGCTGGTGCATGGTGCACGCCCGCTGGGTGCTGCGGCCCAATTTCGAGAAGGGCCCGGCCCATTTCTTCGACGGCGCCCCGGAGGGGGTGCGCGAGGGAGTCTACCGCCAAGTCAACGCCAACGTCCGCGCCGTCGGCATCGGCCGCCATTCCGACGACGAGATCGCCGACCTCGGCGAGAAGTCGCTGGCCGCCCTGTGCCAGCTTCTGGGCGGGCAGACCTATATGATGGGCGACCGCCCCACGAGCGTCGACGCCATCGTCTTCGGCCAGCTTGCGGCGATCCTGACGCCCTATTTCGACTCGCCCCTGCGCAGGCATGCGGAGCAGTTCGAGACCATCACAGCCTACGCCGACCGGATGATGGCGCGCTTCTATCCCGACTTCGCCCGGGCCCCAGCCCGGCAATCGGCGGCGGCCTAGTCCGATGGCCCTGCAGACCTTTCACGGCGGCTGCCATTGCGGCCAGGTCCGCTTCGAGGCGGACATCGACCTCGATCAGGGCACGGGCAAGTGCAACTGCTCGATCTGCACCAAGAGCCGCAACTGGGGCGCCGTCATCAAGCCGGACGCTTTCCGTCTGCTGGCGAGGGAAGAGTCGCTCAGCGACTACCAGTGGGGCGATCGGGTCGCGCATCGGCTGTTCTGCCGGACCTGCGGCATCGCCTCGTTCGGGCGGGGTCATGTGGAGCAGATCGGCGGCGACTATGTGTCGATCAGCCTGACCTGCCTGGACGACCTCGACCCCTCCGTGCTCGCCGAGGCGCCCGTGCGCTACATGGACGGGCGACACGACAACTGGTTCGAGACCCCAGCCGAGAGGCGGCATTTGTGATCCCCACTCTCTCGGGACGGGTCCGAGGATGACGGTGTGTACCTTGACCGCGCGGCTGCGACCGTCGATCAGACGGCATGGCCGTCTATACCGACATCACCGACGCGGAGCTTGAGGGCTTCATGGCCCAGTTCGACCTGGGCCAGCCCCTGGCGTTCAAGGGCATCGCCGAAGGCGTGTCCAACTCCAACTTCCTGCTGGAGGCCGACGCCGGCCGCTTCATCCTGACGGTCTATGAACAGCGCACCAACGAGAAGGACCTGCCGTTCTTCCTCAGCCTGCTCCGGTGGCTGGCCGACCACGGCTATCCCTGCGCCCCCCCCATGCCGGCGCGGGACGGGGCGCTGTACAAGCGGGTGCGCGGCAAGCCGGCGGCGATCGTGCCCTTCCTGAAGGGGATGTCGGTGCGCCGGCCGAGCGTCGCCCATTGCGGCGAGGCGGGGCGCGGCCTGGCCCTGCTGCACAAGGCCGCGGACGGCTTCCCGCAGGACCGCGTCAACGACCTGGGCCAGCCCTGCTGGGGGCGCATGTTCGCCGGGCGCGAGGCGGCCGCCGAGGCGCTGAAGCCGGGCTTGGCGACGACGATCGCCGCGGATATCGCCAGCTTCGAACGGCTGTGGCCGCGCGACCTGCCCCAGGGGGTGATCCATGCCGACTTCTTCCCCGACAACGTCTTCTTCCAGGCCGGCAGGTTCGCCGCCGCCATCGACTTCTACTTCGCCTGCACCGACGCCTTCGCCTACGACCTGGCGGTGTGCCTCAACGCCTGGTGCTTCGAGCCGGACGGCAGCCTCAACGTGACCGCGGCGCGGGCCCTGGTGTCGGGCTACGAGGCCGAGCGGCCCCTGTCGCCGGCCGAGCGCGGGGCCCTGCCGATCCTGGCCTGGGGCGCGGCCATGCGCTTCTTCCTCACCCGGCTGCAGGACTGGGGCGCGACCCCCGCTGGAGCCCTGATCAAGCCGCACGACCCGCTGGAATACGAGCGCAAGCTGGCCGTGCACCGGGCGGCGTTCGCCTCGGGCGAGGGCTTGGTGCTGTTCGGGGCGGGGACCTGACGCCGCGATGACCCCCAAAGTGATTGTCCACACCGACGGCGCCTGCCGCGGCAACCCGGGGCCGGGCGGCTGGGGCGCGGTGCTGCACTACGGCGGCCACGAAAAGCTGCTGTGGGGCGGCGAGCTCGACACCACCAACAACCGCATGGAGCTGATGGGCGCGATCCAGGCGCTGGAGGCGCTGAACAAGCCCTGCCGCGTGGAGCTGCACACCGACAGCCAGTATGTGATGAAGGGCATCACCCAGTGGATCGCCGGCTGGAAGGCTCGCGGTTGGAAGACGGCCGACAAGTCGCCGGTCAAGAACGTGGACCTGTGGCAGCGGCTGGACGCGGCTCGCGCCCGCCACACCGTCGACTGGCGCTGGATCAAGGGCCACGCCGGGCACGAGCACAACGAGCACGCCGACGTGCTGGCGCGGCGGGGGATGCTGGAGGCGCTGGGGGAGGGGTGAGTGCGTCGGCGGCGCTGCGCCACAACAGGACTTTGGCGGTTCCTCGTCGCCGCTCAGCGCGCTAAAATAGCTGGAGATCAGGCGGGATTCAATTTTCGGGCAAACGTCTGCAGATCGTCCCGGCCCGACACCTCCAACCGCGGCAGGCTCATCTTCGCGCTCGTGACGTGCGCCAAGCCGACATTGGCCGTGAATCCCAAGCTGTACCCGCTCTCGAAAGCAATCTGCTCGACAACCCTGTCTTGGGCGCCGAACGGGTAGCAGATAGCTGTGGGCGCGCGCCCTATGCCGCGTTCCACAGCCGCATGGGAATACAGGCATTCGCGGTAGACCTCCGCCAGTTCGAGCCTGGCCAGGGAGCGATGGGTAAAGGCATGGCTTTCGATCTCGACCCCCCGCCTCGCAAGTTCAGCCAGTTGCTCCCAACCCAGCAACGGCGCCGGCGGTCCGAATTCGGAATCCCAGTCGGCGCACCCGCCCACCTTCGCGGGCACCACGAAAAGGGTGGCCGGAAAATCGTGCTTCTCCAGCACCGGCCATGCATGGGTGGCGAAATCTGAGTAGCCATCGTCGAACGTCAGCATGACGGGGCGCCCAGGCAGGGGCATCTTTTTTTCCAAAGCGCGGGTCAGCTGCCTGATCGTCAGGCCCCAATATCCGTGTCGACGCAGAAACGATATCTGGTTCTCGAAGGCCTGGGGGGTTGTTCTGTATCGATCTAGGCCGGGCGGGCCGTCGCCGTCCGGGGCCACGCGATGGTACACCAGGATCGGGATCGAGACGCTGAATTCACGCTTCAAGGTCGAGATCCGGCTCTCTCCGCCGCCCCATACGACCGCCCGTGCGAGGCGGTCCTCGAGGGCGATATCCAGCGCCCGCTCGTCGATCCTGGCCTCGGCGGCGGCGTCCCCCCGCCAGCGGAAGGCCTGGACTCGATACAGGGGAGTCCTGATCTCCCGCTCCAAGGTGAAGCCGTCGATGGCCTGGATCATCTTGCCGATGGTGTGAGCGCCGCACTCATGGCCCCAGTCAAATCCGGTCCGGCTCGGTTCGTCCCCGATCTGATTTGCGTTGGTCGTCACCAGCAGGCCGCCGGGCTTGAGGCATTTCGAAATGTTTGCGAGCGCGCGGGGCAGGCGGCTTCCCAGGTAATAGAGCACCTCGCTGCAGACGACGAGGTCGAAGGTGCCCGGCAGAGGCTCCCGGGCCAGGTCCAGGCAACGGAAGTCGGTATTGGGCAGGTCGCGGCAGCGCTGACGCGCTCTGGCCACCGCGGTTTGCGAGATATCCATCGCCAGGACCCGCTTGCTGGTCGGGGCGAGAAGCCGCGTGAAGTGGCCTTCCGCGCAACCCAGTTCCAGAACGTCCGGATCATCGGCCAGGGCCGTCAGTTCGAGGGTGTG
>JAQGII010000496.1 GCA_028291305.1 Caulobacteraceae bacterium | reverse complement strand
GGTGGCCGACAGCTCCTGGCTGCCCGAGGACACGTTCTCCGACGCCGAGATCGCATCCGCCACCACGCCGCGCAGGCGCTCGACCATCAGGTTCACATGCCCGAGCAGATCGCCGATCTCGTCGCGGGTGGTGATCTCGGTCGTGCGGGTGAGGTCGCCGTCGGCGACGGCGGCCACCGCCTGGCCGGCGCGCAGCAGGCCCTTGCTGATGCTGAGCGAGATCCACACCGCCGCGCCGAGGGCGGCCAGCAGCGAGGCGGCGGCCATGATCAGCAGCAGCCTGCGCGTGCCCGCGTCGTCGGCGTCCACCTTGTCCGAGATGGTCTTGGCGCTGGCGGTCTCCATCTGGAGCAGATCGTCCAGCAGGCGCGAGGCTTCGTTATAGGCCTGGCGGCCCTCGCCGTTGGACAGGGTCTTGGCCGCGGCGTCCTCGTTGTTCATCGCCAGCTCGCGCAGGCGGTCGTCGACCGCCAGGTAGCGGTCGCCGACGCTGCTCAGGGCCACCCACTTGGGCCGGGCTTCGGCGGAGGCCGAAGCCTGGGACTTCTGGAGCAGCTCCTGGAAATGCTGACGCTCGCGGGCGATGTCGGCGGCCAGCGGCGTGGCCTCCGCCTTGGTGTCGGCCAGGATCATGTCCCGCTCCGCCCGGGCGATCCGCAGGAAGGTCGCGTCGAGGTCCTGGGCGCCCGCCATGTGCGCGACCGGTCCAGACATGACCATGTCGAAGGACCGATTCAGGGAATCCAGCCCCGCCAAGCCGAAGGCCGTGGCGGCCGCCAGCAAGGCGATCATGAGGGCGAAGGTCAGGCCCAACTTGAGCTTGATCGTGAAACGCATGGGAAAGAATTCCTTTGTACGGGGCGGCGGGACTATGGGACTCAGTAGTGCATGAACTCGGCGTCGGCCGGATCGGCCCCGCCCTGGGCCAGGTTCAGGGCGAAGCCCTTGGCCCGGGCCTGCTGGGCGGCGATTGGGACGGGCGACGCCGAGGCGCGGGCGGCGGGTTTGGACGTGGCCTTGGCCACGGGGCGCGGCGCCGGCCTGCGGGCTGCGGCGCCGTTGGTCTCGATGCGGAAGTAGGCGATGGAGGCCTGCAGTTCCTCGGCCTGGGCGGCGAGCTCCTCGGAGGTGGCGGACATCTCCTCCGAAGCGCTGGCGTTCTGCTGGGTGACCTTGTCGAGCTGCTGGATGGCCTCGTTGATCTGCGAGGCGCCGATGTCCTGCTCGCGGCAGGCGGCGCTGATCTCGGCCACCAGCTCGGCGGTCTTGCGGATGTCGGGCACCAGGCTGGCGAGCATCTCGCCGGCCGACTGGGCGGCCTTGACGGTCTCGGAGGAGACGGCGCCGATCTCGGCCGCGGCGGTCTGGCTGCGCTCGGCGAGCTTGCGCACCTCGGAGGCGACCACGGCGAAGCCCTTGCCGTGCTCGCCGGCGCGGGCGGCCTCGACGGCGGCGTTGAGGGCGAGCAGGTCGGTCTGGCGGGCGATCTCCTGGACGATGGTGATGCGCTCGGCGATGGTCTGCATGGCGGTGACGGCGCGGTTGACGGCCTCGCCGGAAACTTCGGCGTCCTTGGCCGACTGGCGGGCGATCTTTTCGGTCTGGGCGGCGTTGTCGGCGTTCTGTTTGATGTTGGCGGCCATCTGCTCCATCGAGGCGGAGGCCTCCTCGGCGGAGGAGGCCTGCTCGGTGGCCCCCTGGCTCATCTGTTCGGAGGTGGCCGACAGCTCCTGGCTGCCCGAGGACACGTTCTCCGACGCCGAGATCGCATCCGCCACCACGCCGCGCAGGCGCTCGACCATGCGCGCCAGGGCCAGGCCCAGGGTGTCCTTCTCCGAGAGGGGTTTGACCTGCAGGGTCAGGTCGCCGTCGGCGATGCCGTCGGCCAGCTCGGCGGTGGCGCGCAGATTGGCGGTCATGACGTTGACCGTGTCGATAACGTCCTTGATCTCGTCGTTGGCCGTCGTCGCGACGTGATGGTTGAGATCGCCGATGGAGACGGCCTGGGCCATCTCGGCGATCTTGCCGAGGCCGCGGCTGACGGTCAGCGATATCCATACCGCGGCGCCGAGGGCGACCAACAGCGAAACGCCGGCCAGGCCCAGCAACGCGTTGCGTGTTCGGATGTCGTCGGAGTCCACCTTTTCGGAGGCGGCCTGGGCGTCGGCCCGCTCCACCTGGACCAGATCGTCCAGCAGGCGCGATGCTTCGGTGTAGGCCTGGCGGCCCTCGCCGTTGGACAGGGCCTTGGCTGCGGCGTCCTCGTTGTTCATGGCCAGTTCGCGCAGGCGGTCGTCGACCGCCATGAAGCGGTCGCTGACGTTGCGCAGGGCCGCCCATTTGGGCCGGATCACGGCGGAGGCCGAGCTTTCCGATTTCTGCAGCAGGTCCTGGAACATCTGCCGCTCGTGGGCGATGTCGTTGGCGAAGGGCGTGGCCTCCGCCTTGCCTTCGGCCAGGATCATGTCCCGTTCCGCCCGCGCGATCCGCAGGAACTCGCCGTCCAGCTCCTGGACGTTGGCCGTGTGCGCGACCGGGCCGGACATGACCTCGTCGAAGGATCGGTTCAGCGCGTTGAGCCCGGCCATGCCCAGGACAGTGGCGGCGGCGAGCAGGGCTATCATGAGGGCGAAAGCCAGCCCCAGTTTAAGCTTAATCGTGAACCGCATGATCTGAGTTCCTTTCGGCTAAACGGGCGTTTCAGGTCGGCGCGAGGGGAATAACGGCGCCAGTGGCGCCGCCGCGCATGGCGAAGATCTGGCTGAGGTCGGGAACGATGATCAGGTCTCCGCTCCGACGGACCAGGCGACGGACGAAATCGGAGCGCCAGCGCAGGCCCACCCGCGGCGCCTCCTCGGTATCGGCGGCCTCGACGGTGGTGACCTCGTGCACCTTGTCGGCGCGCAGGCCGATCAGGGTCGGGTCGCCGTCCAACTCGTATTCGATGACGACGATGCGGCTGTCGACCGTGGGGGCGGCGCAGGCCATGTCGAAAGCCATGCGCAGGTCGGCCAGGGGTATGATCCGGCCACGGAAATTGATCACCGCACCCACGAACGGGTCGGCCCCGGGGACGCCGGTTTCGGGCAGGAGGTCCAGCACCTCGCGCACGAGACCCGCCTCGAGGGCGAAGGTTTCGCTGTCGAGGTCGAAGGTCAACACCTGCCAGGCGTCGATCTGTTGCGCTTCGTCCATGCCCGCCCCCCTCTTCTGCTTCGTGTCAGCCGGTGGCGCGCAACTGCGCGTCCTGGCGTTGTCCGGCGGCCACCAGATGGGACGTGTCCAGGATCAGGGCGACGCCGCCGTCCCCCAAGATCGTGGCGCCGGAGAAGGTCTCCACGGCGGCGTGGACGGCCGACAGCGACTTGATGACCGTCTGGTGGTCGCCGAGAATCTGATCGACCACTAGGCCGACCCGTTCGTGGCCGGTGGAGACCACCACCACTTTCTGGTGCGGATCGGGCGCCAGGCCCGTGTTGAACAGGTCCCGCAGGCGGATGAACGGCACCAGCCGCTCGCGCAGGGTCAGCAGGCTGCGGCCCGTGGAGCGCATGTCCTGCTCGACCGACAGTTCGACGCATTCCTCGACGGCCGCCAGGGGGATCACGTAGCGGCCGGTCCCCACCCGCACCAGCAGCCCGTCGATGATGGCCAGGGTCAGGGGGATGCGCAGGGAGATCTGCGAGCCCTTGCCGGCTTCGCTGGTCATTTCGATCGAGCCGCGCAGGCCCTCGATGGTGCGCTTCACCACATCCATGCCCACGCCGCGGCCGGACAGGTTGGTGATGGTCTTGGCGGTGGAAAAGCCCGGATGGAAGATGAGCTGCAGCAGTTCGCCGTCGTTGAGCACGGCGCCCGGCGCGATCAGCCCGACATCCTCGGCCTTGGCGCGGACGCGGGCGCGGTCCACGCCGCGGCCGTCGTCGGTGATGGTGATGATGACCTCGGCCCCGGCCTGGCGCGCGGCGAGGACGACCTGGCCGCTGGCCGGCTTGCCCGCCGCCAGCCGCTCGCCCGGCGTTTCCAGCCCGTGGTCGGCGGCGTTGCGGATCAGGTGGACCAGAGGATCGGCGAGACGCTCGATCACCGTCTTGTCCAGCTCCGTGGTTTCGCCTTCCGTCGAGAATTCGATCTCCTTGCCCGTGTCGCGGGCAAGGTCGTGGATCAGCCGCCGGAAGCGTCCGAACATCTGGGCGATCGGGACCATGCGGACCACCAGCATGGTGTCGCGCAATTCGCCGGCCAGGCGTTCGATCTCCTCGGCGACGGCGCGCAGGTTCGGTTCGATGCTGGCGGCGGCCAGCTGCTTGAGGCGCGACTGGGCGATGACCAGCTCGCCCACCCGGTCCATCAGCTCGTCCAGGCGTTCGGCGGGAACGCGGACGGTCTCGGCGGCCCGGCTGGCCTTGACCTCGGCGACCCCTTCCGCAGGGACGTCCTCGATGGGGTCGCCTTCGGCCGGGGCGTCCGGCTGGGCCTGCGGCGCGTCGAGGGCCTCGATCTCCAGCGACATGTCGTCGATCAGGAAGATGAACACGTCCTCGATCGCCGCGCGGGGGTGTTCGGTGGTCAGGCGCACGTCCCACGCCAAATGGCATTCGGTGGGGACCAGGGCCTCGAGCGGCGGAAGGACGTCGGTCAGGGCGGCGACGGTGCAGTCGCCGAGCTCGCGCAGCTCGTCGAGCAGGGCCAGCGGCTTGGCCCCGTTGGCCAGGGCGTCGGCGGGCAGGCTGAAACGCACCTTCCAGGTCGTGGCGACCGGCCGGACCGGCGCCGCGTCCGGCGCATCGGCGTTGGCCTCTTCGACCGCGCGCTGCAGGCGCTCCAGCAGGGCGTCGCCTACGCTGTGCGGGGCGTCGCGGCCTTCGGCCAGGGCGCGCATGTGGTCCTGGGCGGCCAGGACTGCGGCCACTAGGTCCGCGCTGGCCGGCGTCACGCCCTTGCGCACACGATCGAATGCGCTCTCGCAATGATGGGTGAAGGCGGCCAGGGCGTCGAAGCCGAACATCGCGCCCGACCCCTTGAGCGTGTGCAGGCCGCGGAACACCGAATCGATCAGCGAGCGGTCGTGGGGCCGGTGGGCCAGGTCGAGCAGGCCCTGCTCGATCTGCTCCAGCAGGTCCTGCGCTTCGAGGCGGAAGGTTTCGACCGGATCGGCCCCGCTCACGAGGCCAGCACCTTGTTGACGATGCGCACCAGCTGTTCCGGATCGAAGGGCTTGGTGACCCAGCCGGTGGCGCCGGCGGCCTTGGCCTGGGCCTTGATCTCGGCGTCGCTCTCGGTGGTCAGGAACAGGATCGGCACGCCTTGGTGGGCGGCCTTGGCCCGCAGCTGCCGGATCATGGTCAGGCCGTCCATCACCGGCATGTTCAGGTCGGTGATGATCAGGGCGAAGTCGCCGGTGTCCGCCTTGGTCAGGCCTTCGGCGCCGTTGCCGGCTTCGGCCACGTCATGGCCCTCGCCGGCCAAGGCGATCTTGATCGCCTGCCGGATGCTGGCCGAGTCGTCCACCGTCAGGATGGCCGCCATCAGTGATCCCCCGCTTCCAGAAGCCAGAATGCCCGGCGGTCGGGCGTCTCGAGGAAGCCGCCGCGGCGCAGCGTCTCGCGCAACGGTCCGGTGGCTGGCGCGGCCAGGGCGAACTTGCGGCCGGCCTGCTGGGCCGCGCGGCGGCCGGTCTCGATCAGTTGAACAAAGGTAAGGTCCGTAGCGGAATCTTCGGAGACGGATATGAGAAGCCCGTCATCACCTTTCATCGCCTCCGATAGTTTCTCATACGCACCTTCTATTGTGCGTATAGTCAGTTCATCGGAGAAATCTAACGTGATGGACATTGTTCGAACTGAAACATAGCACCCAGATGAAGCTTCTAGTGAGACTGAAGGTTTAATACTCGCTTCTGCTATGTAAAACGGCG
>JAQGII010000492.1 GCA_028291305.1 Caulobacteraceae bacterium | reverse complement strand
CTGATGCCGACCGAAACCGTCTACGGCCTGGCGGCCGACGCCGCCAACCCCGCGGCCATCGCCGCCCTGTTCGAGGCCAAGGGCCGCCCGCGGTTCAATCCCCTGATCGCCCATGTGACGGGGCTGGAGGCGGCGCAGCGGTTCGCCGTGTTCGACGAGAGGGCCGTGCGCCTCGCGGAGGCCTTCTGGCCGGGGCCCCTGACCATCGTCGCGCCGATCCGCGACCCGGCCGCCGTCTGCGACCTGGCCCGCGCAGGGCTGGACACCGTGGCCGTGCGCGCGCCGGGCCATCCGGCGGCGCAGGCGCTGCTGGCGGCGTTCGGCGGACCGGTCTGCGCCCCCTCGGCCAATCGCTCGGGCCGCCCCAGCCCGACCACGCTGGAGGATGCCGTGGAAGAAACCGGCTTCGCGGCCCGGGCGGCGATCGACGGCGGCCCCTGCGCGGTCGGCGTGGAATCGACGGTAGTGGCGGTGCTGGACGGAACGGTGCGGCTGCTGCGGCCGGGCGGTTTGGCGCGGGAGGCTATCGAGAAGGTGGTCGGACCTCTGGCGGAAGCCGAGGACGACGCCAAACGCTCTCCGGGCCGGCTGGTGCGCCACTACGCGCCCGAGGCTCCGCTGCGGCTGAACGCGGCGGCGCCCGAGGCGGGCGAGGCATGGCTGGGCTTCGGCGACGGCTTCCACAGCCCGCTCAGCCTCAGCCCCACGGGTGACGTGCGCGAGGCAGCCCAGCGGCTGTTCTCCTGCCTGCGCGCCGCCGACCGGCTGAAACCGCGCGCCATCGCCGTGGCGCCGATCCCGGAAACCGGCCTGGGCGAGGCGGTCAACGACCGCCTGCGGCGGGCTGCGGGGTTCGTGGGCTAGCGAGCTTCTCGCCGCCGAGCGGGGAGTATAGAACCTGTTCCATGACCGTGTCCGTCCCCGCCGATGTGATCTCACGCCTGAAGGCCGTGCTCGGCGAGGGCGGCTGGAGCCAGGACCCCGCCCGGCTGGCGCCCAAGCTGGTGGAGGAACGGGGACGCTGGCATGGCGCCACGCCGCTGCTGGCGCTGCCCGGGACGGTGGAGGAGGTCGCCGCCGTGGTCGGCGTCTGTTTCGAATCCTCGACCCCGATCGTCCCCCAGGGCGGCAACACCGGGCTGGTGGCCGGGCAGGTGCCGCAGGGCGAGATTCTGCTGTCGCTGGAGCGGATGAAGGCCATCCGCGAGGTGACGCCGCTGGACGACGTGCTGGTGGCCGAGGCGGGGGTGACGCTGCTCGAGACGCGCGAGGCGGCGGCGGCGGCCGGACGGCTGTTCCCGCTGAGCCTGGCGTCCGAGGGGTCGTGCACCATCGGCGGGCTGGTCTCGACCAACGCCGGCGGCACGGCGGTGCTGCGCTACGGCAACATGCGCGAGTTGGTCCTGGGCATCGAGGCGGTGCTGCCCAACGGCGAGATCTTCCGAGGGCTCAAGCGCCTGCGCAAGGACAACACCGGCTACGACCTGAAGCAGTTGCTGATCGGGGGCGAGGGGACGCTGGGGGTGGTGACCGCCGCCAGCCTCAAGCTCTTTCCGCAGCCGGTCTCGCGCGCCGTGGGCATGGTGGGCATCGAGGCTCCGCAGGCGGCCATCGAGCTGCTGGCCCGGGCCAAGCGCGAGAGCGCCGGGGCGGTCGAGGCCTTCGAGCTGATGTCGCGCCGCTCCGTCGATTTCGCCATGAAGAACATCCCCGGTCTGCGCGAGCCGCTGCAGGACCGCCACGCCTGGTATGTGCTGATCGAGACCGTCAGCGGCGAGGCGGGCGGCGCGGAGGCTTCGCTGGAGCGGCTGATGGGCGGGGCGCTGGAGGGGGGACTCGTGGCCGATGCCGTGGTCGCCCAGACCGAAAGCCAGGCGAAGCTCCTGTGGCGGATGCGCGAGGATCTGTCGGCGGCGCAGAAGCCCGAGGGCGTGAACTGGAAGCACGACATCTCCGTGCCGGTGTCGAAGGTCCCCGAATTCCTCGAGCGGGCGACTACGGCGCTGGAACGGCGCTGGCCGGGCGCGCGGGTGGCGGCGTTCGGCCACGTCGGCGACGGCAACATCCACTACAACATCGCCCAGCCGGTAGGCGGCGACGCGGCAGCGTTCGACCGCGACCGCGACGCGGCGGCCAAACTGGTGCACGACATCGTCGCCGACCTGGGCGGTTCGATTTCGGCCGAGCACGGACTTGGCGCGATGAAGACCGAGGAGGCGCTGCGCTACAAATCCCCGGTCGAAGTCGAGGCGATGCGGGCGGTGCGCCGGGCGCTGGACCCCAGGCGGATCATGAACCCGCGAGTGCTCTTTTAAACCCGTCATCCCCGGCCAACGAGCGTAGCGAGGCCGTGCCGGGGACCCAGCCGCTCCAGGTTTGAAGCGGGGCGGTCCAGCTGCCGCCGTGTCGCGGTCTCCGCTGCTGGGTCCTCGGGACGAGCCCGAGGATGACGATTTGTGGTTATCGGAGCCCGCGGAATGTTGCCCACCGCCAAGCTGAAGTCCAAAGTCCCGCCCGCATGTTGATGGTCATTTCCCCCGCCAAGTCCCTGGATTTCGCCCCCGCCGCGCCGGGTGTCGGGACCACAGCGCCGGCTATGGCTGGCGATATCGCCGAGCTGGCCAAGGTCGCCCGCAAACTGCGCAAGAGCGACCTGAAGCGGCTGATGTCGATCTCCGACAAGCTGGCCCTGCTCAACTACGAGCGCTTCCAGGCCTTCGACCCCGAAGGCGAGGACGGGCTGCAGGCGGCGCTGGCCTTCAACGGCGACGTCTATGACGGCCTGCAGGCGCGCCATCTGGACAAGGCCGGCATGGCCTTCGCCCAGGCGCACCTGCGCATCCTGTCGGGCCTCTACGGTGTTCTGCGTCCGCTGGACGTGATCCAGCCCTACCGCCTGGAGATGGGTATCCGCCTGAAGACGCGGCGGGGGCCGAGCCTCTACGCCTTCTGGGGCGACCGGATCTCCCGCGCGCTGAACGAGGCGGCCGAGGGCCAGGCCGATCCGACGCTGGTGAACCTGGCGAGCCAGGAATATTTCGGCGCGGTGGACCGCAAGGCGCTGACGCTGCCGGTGGTGACCTGCACCTTCAAGGAGCGCAAGGCCGGCGAGACCAGGATCATCAGCTTTTACGCCAAGAAGGCGCGCGGCCTGATGGCCCGCTACGCCATCGACCAGAGGCTGGACCGGGCCGAGGGTCTCAAGGACTTCAAGGTCGCCGGCTATGGCTTCGACGGGGCCCTGTCGACGGCCGAGGAATGGATTTTCACCCGAACCCTCGACTAGGGTGTAGCGCCGGCCGGCTTCGGGCGTTTATGTTGCGCCGCAACATCGATCAGCGTTCAAGGAGCCTGCCATGCCGATATCCGTCGATCTGAAGGGCCAAGTCGCCATCGTCACCGGCTCGACCAGCGGCATCGGCCAGGCCATGGCCCGGGCGCTGGCGGGGCAGGGCTCCGACGTCGTCATTAACGGCCTCGGCGATCCGGCCAAGATCGAGGCGGAGCGGGCCCAGATGGCCGCCGAATTCGGCGTGCAGGTGCTTTACCACGGCGCCGACATGACCAAGCCCGACGAGATCGCTGACATGGTCGCCTTCGCCAAGGCCAGGCTCGGCCGGCTGGACCTGCTGCTGAACAACGCAGGCGTGCAGTTCGTGTCCCCGATCGAGGAGTTCCCGATCGACAAGTGGAACCAGATCATCGCCATCAACCTGTCGTCCGCCTTTCACTCGATCCGCGCGGCGGTGCCGATCATGAAGGCGCAGGGGCGCGGGCGGATCGTCAACCTGGCCTCGGCCCACGCCCTGGTCGCCTCGCCCTTCAAGGCCGCCTATGTGGCCGCCAAGCACGGGGTGCTGGGCCTGACCAGGACGGTGGCGCTGGAAGTCGCCACCGACGGCGTCACCTGCAACGCCATCTGCCCCGGCTATGTGAAGACGCCGCTGGTGGAAGCGCAGATCGCCGACCAGGCCAAGGCCCGGGGGATCACGCCGGAGCAGGTCCTGAAGGATGTCATCCTTGCCGCCCAGCCGACCAAGAAGTTAGTCGAATACGACGAGATCGCCGGCCTGCTGGTCTATCTGGCCTCCAATGCGGGCGCATCGGTGAACGGGGCGGCCTTGTCTATCGACGGCGGATGGACGGCGGCCTAGTCCATGGGCCTGTTGCGTAAACGCCCCGCTACCGACGGAGCCAAGCCGGTCAGCCTGGCCCTGCAGGGGGGCGGGGCGCACGGGGCCTTCCAGTGGGGGGTGCTGGACCGGCTGCTGGAGTACGGCGGCCTGGAAATCCAATCGATCACCGCCGCCTCGGCCGGCGCGATGAACGCGGTCGCCCTGGTCTCGGGCATGATCGAGGGCGGCCCCGAGGGCGCGCGGACCAGGCTGGAGTCCTTTTGGAAGGCGGTCAGCCAGGGCTCGGGCGGCGTGTTCGGCGAGAACTTCATGACCCGCCTGGCCACCGACTGGTTCACTAACAGTCCCGCCTACAGCTACCTGCAGACCCTGCAGCCGGCGATGTCGCCCTACGACTTCAATCCGCTGAACCTCAACCCGTTGCGCGACGTCTTGCGCGAGCAGATCGACTTCAAGGCGATCCGCGAGCAGTCGCCCATCGACCTGTTCATCGCCGCCACCGCCGTGCGCACCAGCGAGGCCAAGCTGTTCCATGCCGCCGAACTGACCGCGGAGCACATCCTGGCCTCCGCCTGCCTGCCCGATGTGTTCCAGGCGGTGGAGATCGACGGCGAGCCCTACTGGGACGGCGGCTATCTGGCCAATCCGCCGATCTGGCCGCTGGTGGAGTGCCGCGCGCGCGACGTGCTGATGCTGCTGCTCAATCCGCTGGTCTCCAAGGGCACGCCTCGGAGCACCGCCGAGATCATGGACCGGCTCAACGAGATCGGCTTCAACGCCTCGGTGGTGGCGGAGCTGCGGACCATCGCTGTGGTGCAGGATCTGATCAAGCGGGGCCTGCTGAAGGCTGGCGCCGGCTACATGACCCTGCGTTTCCACATGATCGCCGCCGACGGCCGGCTCGGCGATCTGACCCTGTCGAGCAAGGCCAACACCGGCTGGAGCTTCCTGCTGGACCTGAAGAAGCGCGGGCGCGAGGCGGCCGACGAGTGGCTGAAGGATCACCTGGCGCAGGTCGGGTCGCAATCCAGCGTCGACCTGGGCAAGGCCTTCCTGTGACGCCGGTTCCGACCGTCGGGGTCATCTGTTTCCGCGGCGACGAGGTGCTGCTGATTCGGCGCGGGAAGCCGCCGCGGCTTGGCGACTGGAGCATCCCCGGCGGACGCCTGGAGTGGAACGAGACGGTGCAGGCCTGCGGCCTGCGCGAGTTGTTCGAGGAAACCGGCGTCCGCGCCGAGCTGCTGGGCCTCGTCGACGTAATCGACGGCTTCTTCGGCGACGAGCGCCACTACGTCCTGATCGATTACGCCGCGCGGTGGCTGGAGGGCGAGCCGGTGGCCGGGGACGACGCGGTCGAGGCGCAGTTCGCGCCGGTGGAAGAGGCCATCGCCCGCGTGGAGTGGCACAAGACCAAACAGGTGATCCGCGACGCCTGGGAGCGGTTCGGCTCGGTCTAGAGCAGGCCGTTGAGCCCCGCCCGCAGCGCCTTCAGGAACACGCTCGGCAGCGAACGGGCCGCCTCGTCGATGGGCGTCCAGATCAGCTCCTGACTGGCGCCGGCCGCCGCCTCGGCCCTCAACACCCGCAGCGACAGCGAGAAGTGGGTGAAGACGTGCTCGATCTGGCCCGCCGGGCGCCAGTGGACGTGGGCCGGGGCTGCGTCGAGGTCGTCCGGCCTTGCGCCCCACTCGCTGGATGGCAGGGCCAGCATGCCGCCGAGCAGGCCCTTGTCCGGACGGCGCACCAGGCCAACGGTGTCGCCGCGCGTCAGCACGAAGGCGACGCCCTGGCGATGCGGGCGCTCGGTCTTGGCGGTCTTGCGCGGATAG